>JBFYQC010000171.1:0-12802 GCA_041302975.1 Bacteroidota bacterium | reverse complement strand
ACCATCCGCACTCGGGTGATTTTTTCTTTGGCAGACCACGCAATTTCTTATGGCATTTATTACCGATTTGCTTCAAAAATCAACCATTAAAAGATGCATCTCTAGAGTCAAAAGAAGCCTTTATGCAAAAACATAAAATAGATTTTATGGATGTAATTGAAACACTTGAAGTAGAAGATGGCGAAGAAGAAATTATGGAAGAAGAGTTTGTTGACATTAGTGCAAAAACTTTTTTTGATTTAATAGCTGTTGTGGATCTACTACCCAAACTTAAAGCCGTATACTTTACACGTAAAACGTTTAATGGTATTCCCAATATCAAATCAGAAGTAATGAAATTGGCCAAACATTGTAACAGCAAACAAATACGCATGTGCAAATTAGATACTCCAGCTAGACACTTTAGCGATGAAAAACAACAACAATGGATTGACACCATTATACTGCAAAAAACTTGTTTGCGGGTGTAAGAAGGTTATAGGTTGATCGGGTAATGATTTCTAGTTCATGGGTTGAATGTATTTAACTTCAAACTAGTATTTACAGCAGTTGCATAGAGTTTCTCAAAGGATACGATAGTTCTGAGCGCTATTGAAATCGATGGTTATTCAATAAAGCTAATTTCAGAACAAAATTCTGTGCAGCTAATTTAAGATTTCTGAGTTTGTTTCTTTTTTTGATAAAACTTAAAACACAAACTTCAACCCAATGATTACGATGCCATATAAAAAGGTGGAAAGAATGATACCTCTTGCCGAATGCAGGTGATTAATACGTATAAAAAGAAAAAATATACCTAAGTTAATTACAGCACACAAACTTAAAAGTGGAGAAAGTAAATTTTGCTCCGCAGCCATTCTGAAAAAACTACCGAATTCGCTATTGCTAAAATTAACAAAATAAAATACCAGTACGCCAACCACAGGTCCAATTAAACCTGCTGGAATACCGAGTAATAAACTATCTTTTAACTTCATGATGTTATTATTTGTTAATACTATTGTCCCAAGTGTTTAATCTTGGCATCGCATGATGGGCAGTTAAATCAAACATAACCGGAACCACACTTGCATAATTGTTGGCCAATGCCCACTCATCGGTATCTTCACCAATATCGTTATTTATAAATTTCCCCGTTAACCAGAAATATTTACGTCCGTTTGGATCAATACGTTCGTCAAACTCTTCTTTCCATTTAGCTACCGCTTGTCTGCAAATTCTTGCCCCTTTAAATTCGC
The DNA here is from genome assembly GCA_041302975.1 of Bacteroidota bacterium. Lineage (GTDB taxonomy): Bacteria > Bacteroidota > Bacteroidia > UKL13-3 > UKL13-3 > UBA6183. The sequence goes on along the minus strand of JBFYQC010000171.1, from coordinate 11,564 downwards.
TTTCTGTTATTTTAGGAATATTCACATTAAGTAAAGTTGCTGTTGGTAGGCCATGCTCTAAAATATTTTCTGCAATACGTGTAGCTACTTTTTTTGCCAGACTAAAATCAGCATCGTAAGCAAAATCGCACAAACTAAAACCAACTGCCGGAATACCTTCAATAGCAGCCTCCATAGCCGCACTCATGGTACCACTGTACAATACATTAATACTCGAATTGCTACCATGATTAATCCCTGAAACCATTAAATCTGGTTTACGGTGTAATACTTTATCAACCGCTAACTTTACGCAATCGGCAGGTGTTCCGCTGCATTGGTAAGCTTTGATATCACCATAAATATCTGTTTGATTTAGACGCAATGGCTTACTTATCGTTACAGCATGACCCATTGCACTTTGAGGACTATCCGGTGCAACTATCACAACTTCTCCAAGATGTTTTACAGCCTCAACTAAATTACGAATACCTGGAGCTGTAATACCATCATCATTACTAATTAAAATTAGCGGTTTTTTATGGGTCATTAAGGCAAAAATAAGAAACTAGCACACACGAACAAGTTTTGTGGCTCTTAACAATTGATTAACTATAAAATTTAGAAAGTTTTAACAAAAACGCTTGCACAAATTAAGGTTTACTAAGAATTTTTAATAAATCTTCTTCAAGATTCCCCTCTGTAGTTTCAACTATTTTACCCATCAATTTCTTATCCTTAAACACCATTATAACCGGTACATATTCAATATTTAATGGTTCGATATCGATGGAACTGCATTGTTTTTTTCGATCAACACCTATCAATTCAATCTTCTCCCACCCTACCAAATCGGCTACTTTAAACAATTGAGGAACCAACTCATGGCTATCGCTGCACCAAGTTCCTAAAACAACCAATAAACTGCACTTTTCAAACTTAATCAACTCTTCAACCACAATCATAGCTGGCTTGTATTGGTTGTAATTGTCTTTAAACCATTTAAAACTTTCCAAATCGGTTCGTTGTAATTTACCCTCCAAGTGTTGGATTGAATCCTGTTGTTGTGCCATAACGGTACCAATAAAAAAAAGACTGAGTAAAAATATACCCAGTCTTTTTGATAAACATTTATTTACGAGAGAATGCCTCATCAATAATTAACAAAATATGTTCGCGATGTGCCTTAACTTCTGCATTTGCTGCTGGTAATGACATCATTTGTTTTATAGTTTTTAACTGACCAATTGCTGCTGATTTTGCAATATTGTCGTAAGCACCATTTGGTTTATTAAACGATGCAATACTGCTTAAATCCTTCACATATTCTACTTGTAAGTTTTGGCGGAAAGTATTTACGTTACCAGTTAAATCATCTTTAAAACAAGCGTTTGTTATATCAGTCATTACATCAACCACACTGTATTTATTACCATACAAACGACTATCGGTAATACGTTTTAAGGTAGTAGGTGCCAAAATATGATCAATTACCATACTTTGAATCATCAAGACACGGTCGTGAATTTTAGGATCATCGGGTGCCCCGAAAAAGTTGAACCCTCTGCGTTGACTTTGTAAATTTTGGTATAAACCATTGGCTGCATCAAACGCTTTAGCGCTGAATAAATATTGTGATAAAGCATTCATCGCTCTTTTTTGCTCAGATAACGGAACCGGAGTATAAGCCTGATTGCCTTGCATGTGTCTGTCGATATAAACACCTCCAATATAGCGTGACATTGATTGGGTTGCATTAGCCATCTCTGTTAACGAAATCCCAAAAGCTTGCTTTAGCTCTTGATAACTTTTGCCTTGAGCGGTGTAGCGTTTTGGTAACTCAGGCAACATTTTATTAATAAGTTTAATCCTATCGACACTATATGTAATTACATCATTACTAAAATCGTTGATGTTTACACGAGGATCGACACCTTTACCCGGGGAGCGCATGTCATCAGCATCATTACCAAAAATTAACGTACTGTCTGTTGAACGATTTAATATTCCTGTTAGTCGTGTCTCTTCAGCTTCAGCATCATTTAATGATTCACTGTAACCATATGTAATAGCCCACAAATCGTAAGGACCTGGACGGGTTGTAAAGTAATCACCTTGTTTAGTTTTATCGTTAGCTAAGTTAACTGCAGGGTATTCCATTACACTGGCAATTAAACCATACTTACGTGTAAGCTCTTTATTGTGTGCTTGTGCAGGACTCCACAATTGACTAGCTTTCATGTTGTGCATTAATCCCATGGTATGGCCCATTTCATGCATGATTAAATAATACAAAGATTGAGTCATGTATTCACGCTTTTCTATTGCAGATAATCCACGAGCATCAAGCACATTGTTACCAAACATGCTTGTTAAATGTAAGTGATGACCCGCTTCACACATTTGCATGTGGTCTGGTAAATTAGGATTATAAGATGAAGGTTGTGCAGCATCAAATAATTTTTCTTGGTTAATACGGTTGGTAACAAAAATATATTCCAACATAATATCAGCACCTAAAATTTCCCCGGTACGCGGGTCTACAAAACTTGGCCCGTAGCCACCAAAAGGCGGTTGAGGAGAAGATGTCCAACGCAATACATTGTAATTAATATCACCGGCATCCCAAGTTGCCGTATCTGGTTGTTCTAAAACCACTACTGCATTTTTAAATCCTGCCGCTTCAAAAGCAATATTCCATTGCTCTCCTGCCGCTTTAATAATTGGTCTGAATTCTTTTGGTGTGGTATTTTCTATCCACCAGGTAATTGGTTTTATCGGCTCTGATAATATAGCGCCTTTATCTTTTTTCTCTAACCTCCAACGGTGAATAATATCTTTATAGGCAACCGCATTGGTGGTAGTCATATCATTTTTCTGCTGACCAAAATATCCGATACGTTGGTCGTCTCTGCGAGGTTGCATAGGATTCTCCGGAGCTTGTATAAAACTGTGCTGATAGGTAATACTTACAGCGCGGGCGTTAGCAACTTCTTTACCACCCGACATAATTGGAGAAGGATTATCATACACATATTCCACTACAATATCTGTATTTGCAGGGTAGTTACGTGTTTTAATATACTTGCTTTTTTCTTTGTTTAGCATGCCCAACAAACTCATTTGGCCCATAGGACCTGGGAATGGCGTTGGTTTGATTTGGCTCATATTTTCCCCCAAAAATATAGCGTTAGCGTCCAAAAGCATGCTACCATTTTCTTCGGCTAATATTTTCTGACTTACCAATACTGCGTTGCTAATATTGGCATCTGCCGCTTTACTAATGGCATTGGTTGTATCAAAATAAAACTCTGTGTTTTGTTCAACAAATTCTACCCTATCAAAATAACGTTTGATGGTAAAAACCATGTTATCGCGGAAACTACCACGGAAATGGCCTGCTGCTACTACACCGTTTTCTGTATAGCTAAAATAAATGAACTTTTTATTTAATAGATCTTTTTTTACCAAAAGATACATAGCACCGTTTGCAGTGTCTTGATAAAGCGGAAATAAGCCATCTTGTTTTTTACAAGCCTTAACTTTTTCTGCAATGCTTGCTTTGGCTGGCTGTGGTTTAACCGACTCTGTTGGCTTCTTCTTTTTTGCGAATGCCCCAAATGAAAGAAGCACACTTAAACTAAGTATTGATATTTTTTTTATCATAATGTTAATAACAAGTAAACGAACATAAGTTTTTTTTACATGAAATACCTACCGTTGATGTAAAACAGTAAACATCAACCGACCCATACAAATGCAGGCATAAAAAAGGCCGCTTATTTAAAGCAGCCTTAATTTTTATTTGTCTAATAATTCGAGCAATTGATTGACCATGCCTTTAGAACCCATGTATATAGGCACTCGTTGATGTAAAGCATTAGGTATGATATCTAATATACGTTCTTTACCTGTAGTAGAAATTCCTCCGGCCTGCTCCATAATAAACGACATTGGGTTGCACTCATACAACAAACGTAGTTTTCCATTAGGCGCTTTATCAGTTGCAGGATAAATGAATATCCCTCCTTTTAGTAAGTTACGGTGAAAATCGGCCACCATACTACCAATATAACGGGCACTGTAAGGACGATTAGTTTCTTTATCAAACTGCTGACACCAAGTTATATATTCTTGCACACCTTTGGGTGCACTTAAAATATTGCCTTCGTTGTAACTATAAATTTTACCCATTTCAGGTATTTTCATATCGGGGTGCGATAAACAAAACTCACCAATACCCGGATCTAAAGTAAAACCATTTACGCCATTACCTGTAGTATAAACCAACATGGTGCTTGTTCCATAAATTACATATCCCGCAGCCAACATCTTATTACCCGGCTGATAAAAATCTTCAGTACTAGCTTTAGTACCAACCGAAGTTACACGTTGGTAAATACTAAAAATAGTTCCGATGGAAACATTGACATCTATATTGCTTGACCCATCCAACGGATCCATGCAAACCACATATTTGGCATTTTTACTAACAGGAGAATCAATATAGATAATATCATCATCTTCTTCACTAGCAACTGCACAAACCTCACCACCACGTGTTAAACAATCAATTACCAGGTTATTAGCTATTACATCTAATTTCTTTTGGTCTTCGCCCTGAATATTTGAACTACCTGCTTCACCGATAATATCAGCCAAACCGGCACGATTTACCTCTCGGCTAATAGTTTTTGCTGCAATTCCAATATCGCGCAACAAGCGTGAAAATTCGCCTTTGGCCACGCTAATTTCGTGTTGACGCTCAATAATAAATTGGCCTAATGTGGTTACGTTAAATTTGCTCATACAAAATTTACTTATAAATAGTTTGGCAAATATAAGATTAGCCGCCTGCCTTACAAATCACGTTCGGTTTTATTTCAGGTGGGTTGTATATTGCGTACCAATTTTTTAGGTTTACATTACATTAAATGGGGGGACTTAAGCAGTATACAATTGTTTAACAACAACTTACCGCTTATAAATTAAAAACAATAACTAACGTGAAAGTTTTCAAATTCGGGGGGGCATCTGTAAAAGATGCTAATTCAGTAAAAAACGTAGCAAGTATTTTAACCACTTATGCAAGCGAACCTCTACTGGTGGTAGTTTCGGCAATGGGCAAAACAACCAATGCTTTAGAGCAATTGGCACATGCACATTATAACAATGACGTACCAACCAAACAACGTTTGTACAAGGAAGTAAAACAGTTTCACGATGAAATTATTTCAGGTTTACTAAAAGATACCAATAGTTTTGTATACAACGACATTGAAAATTTATTTATTGAACTAGAGTGCTTAATCGAGGCTGAATGCGAAGGTTCTTATGATTTTAACTACGACCAAATTGTAAGTTATGGCGAAATATTTAGTACACGAATTGTAAGCACTTACTTAAATGAATGTGGCATCAAAAACCGCTGGATAGATGCACGTAATTTTATCAATACAGATGGTAACTTTAGAGAAGGTAAAGTTGATTGGGAGTTAACGTCTAACATCATCAGTAAGAAATTAAAACCCATTGTAAGTAAACAATTGGTGGTTACCCAAGGATTTATAGGCCAAAATCGCGAACATAATACCGTTACTTTAGGTCGCGAAGGCAGTGACTACAGTGCTGCAATTTTTGCTTACACATTAGGAGCCGATAGTGTAACCATATGGAAAGATGTGGCCGGAGTAATGAATGGCGACCCTAAAAAATTCCCATCGGCTGTAAAGCTAGATGAGTTAAGTTACACGCATGCCATAGAAATGGCTTATTACGGAGCAACTGTTATTCATCCTAAAACCATACAACCATTACAAAGTAAAAACATACCGCTTTATGTGCGTTCTTTCGTTGATCCAGGCGCCAAGGGCACTGTAGTAAGTAACTCTGCGCACGAAAAACATATTCCAACATTTATTTCTAAAAACAAACAAGTGTTGCTTTCTATCTCAAGTAAAGATTTTAGTTTTATTGTGGAAGACAACCTGAGCAACATATTTAATTTGTTTGCCGAACACAATGTTAAAATGAATTTGATGCAGAACTCGGCCATTAGTTTTAGCGTTTGTGTTGATGATAAAGGCGAAGAACTTGAAAAATTAAAAAGTGATTTAAGTTATAACTATAACCTGAAGTGCAATAACGAAGTGGAGTTGCTTACGGTTATGCATCAAACAGATGAAGCCCTGAAACAGGCCCTAGTAAACAAAACAGTACTATTGGAGCAACGCACTCGTGCAACTGTTCAATTTGTATTAAAAGACAATGCCTAATAAAGTTTATTTACTTACAGGAAGTAACGTGGGCGATAGCAAAAATTTGCTGAACCAAGCAAAAATTGCATTAGATCAACAGTTAGGATCAATAACTGCGTATTCTTCATTGTATCAAACAGCACCTTGGGGCAATACCAATCAACAACTTTTTTTAAATCAGGTGTTGGAAGTTAATACCCACTTAAATGCTAACGAAGTACTGACAACCATTTTGGCCATTGAGCACCAAATGGGCAGGGTACGTGAAGCAAAGTGGGCTCCTCGAACCATTGATATTGACATCTTGTTTTTTAATGATGCCATCATTAATGAAAACAATTTAACTGTTCCTCATCCCCTATTACACCAGCGTAGGTTTACATTGGTTCCGTTGGCAGAAATTGCCTCAGATTTAATCCACCCTTTGCTAAATCAAACCACAGCTTATTTGCTGCACCAATGCAGTGATGACAGTGTGGTGGAAAAATTGTAAGCAACAACACATTTGTTTAACGCACATTTGTGGTACATGGGAGTAAAACCAGTATATGAATTTATAGCAATTGAGGGCAACATTGGAGCCGGAAAAACTTCTTTAGCAAATATGTTGAGCAAGGATTTTAATGCTAAGCTGATTTTAGAAGAGTTCGAGGATAATTCATTTTTACCCAAATTTTATAACGATGCGCGCAGGTTTGCATTTCCACTAGAAATGAGTTTTTTGGCCGCTCGTTTTAATCAACTAAAAAAACAATTGCTAGAGCCCGATTTATTTCAGCAATACTTGGTAAGTGATTATATTTTTGCCAAGTGTTTGTTGTTCTCTAAAATAAACTTAGATGATGATGAATACGACTTATACTTAAGGTTGTTTGAAATCATCGACCAACAAATTCGTCAACCGGATTTGCTGGTTTACCTGCACAACCCCGTTGAAAAATTGCAATGGAATATTTTAAACCGAGGACGTAGTTACGAACAAAAAATTGAGAACGAGTACCTGCAATCTTTAAGTGATGCTTATTTACAGTACCTGCATCAAAACACCCATTTACGTATTTTGCTGGTTGATTGCTCATCCATTGATTTTGTGAACAACGATAATCATTACCAAAGTTTGGTAAATTTAATTAGTAAAGAATACACTCCCGGCATACACCACGTAAGTTTCTTAGACGTGAATAGCTAGGAAAAAACGAAATCAGAAATTCGAAGTTGATCAAGATATGTTTAGGCGAGTAATCAAAGCCCTGAAAGGGCGAAATCAAACATGCATTGGGCAACGCCCATTGCAAACTAAAAAACACATGCCCTGTCAAATTCTGAATGTACTGTGTAAACAAAATCCAAAACACTTCAAAAAGGCTAGTTTCCTCGCTATTATCACAAAGAGGTAATTTGTATGTTAAATGTTAGGTAATTGTTACGTAATCATATCTTTTTTGTAAATTCGTTTTGTGCTTATTGAGGCACAAGCATTTACAATGACCACAAAATCATACACAAAACTCCTGCTCACACTTACATTAACGCTATTTTCAGGGTTGATGACAGGGTTACGTGCAAACGATTTGGCAAAAAAAATTGTGGTAAATTATTACGGCCATAGCCTGCCTTTTAGTTTAACTAACGACTTTTTTAAAGAACAAGTGAGTCGATTTGAAGGATTAAACATGAATCAACAAACAACATTATTAATTAATGATAGTGCTGTTTCTAGCTTTGTTAAAGAAGCTAACCAATATGCATCCTCATACAAACTTGATGATATTGCTTATTTAATGTTGGTTCAGAAAGCGGCCGCTATGATAACCCCGAAAAATGAAACTAATTTTGCCAAACAATTTGTGTACGCAGTGCTTTACCATAAAGGCCTTGATGTTATTTTAGGAGTAAGCAACAATGATATTACAGTTTATGGCGCTACTAATTTTGCCATAAAAAATGTGTTGTTTGTTCAATTCAACAACAAAACCTATTACGATTTATCTTTCGATCAAAAGAAAGAACCCAAGCACGAACAACTAGCTGATATGGGTAATGTACAAACTGCAAACCTTATTAAATTAAACAAACTTACACCGCCTGCATTAGGCAAATTAAGTTCAAACAAAACCATTCCGTTTGAGTATGATGATTACGTGTACTTTTTCACTTCACGCATCAATCAATCGTTGGTAGAATACTACCACGATTTACCAGATATTGAAATGAGTTTGGTATATTTAAATTACGGCTTATCAGAAAAAGGCGCGAATAGTTTGGTTAATCAGTTAAAGGATGCAACTGCATATATGAGTAAGGAAAAGGCTGTAAATTTTGTATTAAGTTTCGTTCAAAGTTTAGATTACGCCAAAGACATGGATGTATTAGGCAAAGAAAAATTTGCTTTCCCTGAAGAAGCTTTAGCTAACGATTTTTCTGATTGCGAAGACCGTAGTATGTTATTTGCTTATCTGGTGCGTGAAGTAACCAATTTACAAAGTATTGGCTTGTTGTACAAAGATGCTGCACACATGAATGTAGCCGTTGAAAACTGGAGAAAAAACGCTGGCGACCTGAGTGTTTACGATATGGATTTTGTGGTTTGCGAACCAAGCGCTAAAGGGTTTAGAGCAGGCGAACAAACCATGAATTTAACAAAAGCCAATGTAGTGAAGTGGTAGTGGTTTACGATTGGGACTAACCACAGCGATAACAACGATAACACAGCGATAGCAGCGACTAAAATCTTCTGTGAAATTCTGTGGATTCTGTGAGAGTAATAAATTACGCCTTAGGGCCTTTAGGTTGCAATGGTCTAATCTCCAAATTAACCGTATGGAAATTATCAGGCATTTCTAATGCGTACAAAATATTTGCCGCCACATCTTCTGGCATCAGCATATAATCGTGTGGTTGTATACCCGGACTGTTTCTAAAAAAATCGGTTTTAGTACTGCCCGGATAAATGCAAGTTACTTTAATCCTAAAATCGCGCACCTCTCTAAACAACGATTCGCTTAAACCTTTTACCGCCCATTTGGTTGCGCAATAAGCCGAAACTTGCGGCATACCTTCTAATGCAGCCGTTGATGCAATATTAATAACATGACCCAATTGTTGTTGTTTCATGGCAGGTAAGGCTTGCTTACAGCAATAAAAAATACCATTTACATTGGTTTGAAACATTTCGTCCCACTGCTCATAAGTAGTGTTTTCAAGCATTCCAAAATAACCTAAACCGGCATTGTTTACCAACACATGTATTTGGTTTTGGGTTAATGACAAAACTTGCGCAAATGCTTGTTCAACTGCATGAGCATCGCGTACATCGCAGGTAATAAAAGTATAGTTGGGGTGTTGTATAGCACTGCTGCGGCCTAAACCAAAAACTAGAGCTCCTTTGTTTAGTAATTGTAATGCGGTATGATAGCCTATTCCTTTACTTACGCCTGTAACTACGGCTACTTTATTTGTTAAATCCATTGGTGAAATTTTGCTTCGAAAATAGTGTAATTAATTCAACAAAAATGCTTTGTACTGTGGCGTATGTTCGCGTGTTACCTTTACTCCCGGTGATGGTAAATGAATTAAGTTAACCACATTTTTTATGGCGGTTAATCCTTTTGATTTTGTTTTAATTACTGCAAGGTTAATGTCTATACCAAAAACAAATTCACGCCTCATATTCGGAGTGTGATAGCCTTCAATACTATAACCTGCAGCCAAGTTAATTACCTCAGGCCATTTGCGACCTACAACACCCGGTAACATATTATGCATATTAAAACTCAACCAATAAATATGATCATCATAATTACTGCTTAACCTGGCTATGGGTTTACGCGGGTAATAACTAAATTTAAAGGCAATGTTTTTAAAAAACGGAACCTTATGCTGCAACACACCATATCCAATACCTGCAAAGTTTGCTGCTAAATCCGGCACACTAAAACCGTAAGGAGAAAAAGCATCACCAATTTCAATACTCAAAGCCCAAAATGCTGGTAATGCTATGCTGGTATATAACGTTTGTTTGGGTGTAAATTCAGCCCAAGTCATGGCCTCATAAATAGCGTGGTAACACAAATGCGAAACATAGGCATGACCAATTTTATCTATACCTAAACTGTAATTGTTAAATACACCGTCATGCTCAAAATGAAAAGCATTAGAACTATCTTGCCACCACCATTTATACTCTACCAAAGAACTTGCTGATTGCTGAACCACCAGACCGGCAATAACTAAATTCTTTTTAGTAAGCCACTTTTTATAGCCAACATCATTACTATCTGTTTGTGCCGAAACAACAACAAGTTTTAACAGCAATATGATTATAACAATTAGTTTTTTCATGCACTAAAAATCGAAATATAAACCAATGGTGTGTAGGTTGTTTTTTTGGTTGTACAAAAATCCTCGCTCTTCGTATCCGCCCAAATAATTATAAGCTAAACGTATGGTTCTATTTTGTTTGGGTTTAATTTTAAAACCGGCTTGTATGGCATGAGTTGTAGCAAAATCAAACTCTTGTCTAAACTTTACATCGGCAGCTACATAAGTAACTATTGTTGGTGTAATGCGATAAACATCTACCTCTGTTCCTATTTGTAACATTACTTTTTTCGACCAATCTCTGGCCATGTTATTCTCGCCAATTTTAAAGTTGTGCAAATAATACAAACCGCCATACAACAACATTTTTTGTTTAAACAGTTTATGTATGGTTTGCAATTGCACGTAATCTTTTACGTAGTTTTTTACAGGTATACCAATTGCAATGGCATCATCAGCAATATGCTGACTGGTATGCCCAAAACCGGTTCGTAAATACCAGTTATTATTCATTTGTAGATCGGCTAAAAAGTCTGCAAAAAAATCAACGTTTAAAACTTCGCCTCTTCTTACATAACGCTTTAAAGTAAGGTGGGTTGATGCACCTGCACTAAACTGAATGGTTTTACCCCAAATGGTAACATCAAACACAGGAAAATATCCGCCCATACTTCCAAAAAAAGACAATTCTTTGGTTGATTTTTGCAACATTAACCTGTGCGAACGCGCATCGGCAGTATAGGTTGGCACCATTCTTTGGGGTAACCCTTCAAACCTGACAAAAGGAGTTTTACTCAGGCTATCCTGTGCTTTTAAACCCACAGCGCCATACAGCAGCAATATAAGGAGGTATGATTTCATGCGTTGGTGCAATATACCTAATGGCAGGAGTTTATCAAATGGGAAATAAAGGGTGAGATAAAAAAGGTGTCACCCCTTCGGGGTTGGTTGGCTAAATTGATTTTTTATTCAAGAGTAGTTTCACCACTTCGTGGTTGTGATGCAGCA
>JBFYQC010000170.1:0-12480 GCA_041302975.1 Bacteroidota bacterium | reverse complement strand
ATACAACGCACAAGGTTGAAGATTTTTACACCAAAAACAAAAAGAATATTAATACTGCTATTCTTGTTTTGGTTGTTGCAGTAGCCGGATATTTTGGCTTGAAAAAATTCTATTTCGAACCACGCGAACAAGAAGCGCAAGTAGAAATTTTTAAAGCACAACAAATGTTTGATGTGGATTCATTTAGCATGGCATTAAAAGGCAACGGTACATTTAAAGGTTTTGCCGATATAGCCAGCGAATACAGCGGAACAAAAGCAGCTAACTTGGCTCACTATTACGCAGGTATATGTATGCTACGTACTGGTGATTTTACAGGTGCTATTGATATGCTTGAAGGATTTAGTTCAGACAACGCATTAATTGGCCCGCTAGCTGCAGGTTTATTAGGTGATGCATATGTTGAAAGCGGTGATGTTGAAAAAGGTGCAAAACAATACCTGAAAGCGGCCCGTATGAGCAAAAATAAATTAACTGCTCCAGTATTCTTTAAAAAGGCTGGTATAGCTTTCGAAGAATTAAAAAACTATAGCGATGCCGTTGATGCTTATAACAGTATTAAAAACGATTATCCCGATGCACAAGAAGCAACAGATATCGATAAATACATTGCAAGAGCATCTGCACTTAAAGCAGAAAACTAATTAACATACTAATCTCAAAAAGAGGTTGTCTGAAAAAGGCAGCCTCTTTTTTTGTGCGATTTTCTCGGCATGTGCAAAGGCAATTTATTTTTTAGTTTACGCTAAAATTAAATGCAATTGGTATTACCTTCGCAACCATGTCAACGCAACTAAAAAACTTATCAGTTACCAACTTAGAGCCCAATAAACTGTTTAAAAAGTTTACCATTGGTATTGTAGTAGCCGAGTGGAATCCTGAAATAACAAATGCCCTACTTGCAGGTGCATATTCGCACTTAACAGACATGGGTGTTAAAGAAAAAAACATCTTGATTCACCATGTACCAGGTAGTTTTGAGTTGCCCTTAGGTGCTCAATTTTTAGCAGCACAAAAACATGTTGATGCAGTCATCACTTTAGGTTGTGTAATTCAAGGCGAAACCCGCCATTTCGATTTTATTTGTGATGCCTGTGCACATGGTGTTACCAACGTTGGGTTGAACTTTAACAAACCAGTTATATTTGGCGTGCTTACTCCCAATAACCAACAACAAGCTATTGATAGAGCAGGAGGAAAACATGGCAACAAAGGGGTTGAAGCAGCAGAAACCGCACTTAAAATGTTGGTATTAAAAAACAACATCAACCATTAAGCATACAAAAACTTAACTTTATAGAACCGTGTTTAACTCATACTTTTGTTAAATTGATACACAACTAAACATGCAACTGTTAAAACATATTTCCCTTTTTTTATTGATAACTGCAACTGTAGTATCATGTAAAAAAGATTTTGAAGGAGACCGAATTGATTCAGGAACTCCTGAAACATTTATGGCTGTTGATAGTATTTATCGCAGTGGTGATAGTAGATACACAACTACTGTGGAAGCACATTGGTGGGGCAGTGTAAAAACAGGTTTTATTAAAGGGTATGAGGTAAGCATTGACAACATGCAAACTTGGAGTTTTACTGATAAACAAAGTGGCACTTTTTTATTAAGCTTACCTGCCGGAAGTGATACAGCCAACATACGTATTTTTGTGCGCGCAGTTGATAACAATGGTGTGGTTGACCCCACACCAGCAGGTACTACTTACCCGGTAAGAAACAGTGCTCCAAATATTAATTTCGATTTTAGTACAGGTCAGAAACTAACGGCCTTCCCTGCCTTCCGTTACAGTTGGATTTTAACGGATGTTGATGGACTAACCGATATCAGTGTAGTTGAATTGGCATTAAATGATACAGTTAACAACAAAGTACAATTACCTTCAAGTGTTAATGCATCAACATTTGTTGGCGAAAAAGTAAATGGTGTATTCACCGGAAATTTTTTATTGTTTAACAACAACCAAACAAACGCGTTTGGCCAAAAATTATCGGGCGGATTGATGAATGACACCAATACCATTTACCTGCGTTGTAAAGACCGTACTGGCGCACAATCAGCATGGATAAGCGCTAAGATATATGTTCGCCAACCTAAAAATGGAGTGTTATTTATTAATGATTACATCAGTAATAAAAACGCCATAACTTCTTTTTACATCGCTCGTATTAATAACCTTGGCACCAGCTTTAACAACTATGATGTAGTTACCTCGCTATTAGATGAATTTCCAGCTGATGAGTTTACTACTTCAAAAACATTCGACTTTTTTAATCGCATTGTATGGGCTACCGAAGACCCAACGCGTAGTTTAGGTACCGCACAAAATGCTACCATTCCGTTTTTTAATAATGGTGGTAAAATTTTTATGGTACTCGAAATCCCTAACGACATCGCTTTAGATGCTTCATTTTTTAGCTTTACACCTATTGAAAGATTAGTTGATAATCCCGGACGTTCGTTCCGTATGGCAGCAGGAGATCAAGTTACAGGATACACCAACTGGCCTGTTTTAAAAGCAACCGGAATCATTACTTATCCTCGTCCGTTTTATACTTATACTTCATCTTCTGGATTGTACACCTATGATAGTTTAGCAAGTGCACAGTTGCGTTCATTCGGGCCGGGTGGCGCGCCTGCATGGACAGGCCCGAGTAATGTAATGGCTAAACGTATAAATACACAAAGCAATAAAACGGATATTGTTACTTTAACAGCCCCATTACACCTGCTGAATGGCAATAACAACGTGGATTCCTTCTTTCAAAAAGTAGTGCTATCCGAACTGGAATTTTAACAACATACATCCTTGAAAAACATCGTCATTTTTGCTTCAGGTAGCGGAACAAATGCTCAAAACATTTGCGAGCAATTCGCCAATCACCCCAACATTAAAGTGGTTGCCTTATTTTGCAATAATCCTGATGCCAAGGTGATAGCACGTATGGAATCGTTTAACGTTCCGGTGCACGTGTTTAACCGCACCACTTTTAAAAACGAACAAGAATTTAACGCATTACTCAACCCATACAACCCAAGCTTAATTGTATTGGCCGGTTTTTTATGGTTGATACCCGAATATTTAGTAAAACAATACCCGAATAAAATCATCAATATTCACCCTGCCTTATTACCAAAATACGGAGGGAAAGGCATGTACGGACATCATGTGCATGAAGCCGTTTTAGCTTCCAAAGAAAAAGAACATGGCATAACCATACATTTCGTAAACAAAAAATACGATGATGGTGCTACCATTTTTCAAGCCAAATTTGATATTCAACCTACATTTACTTTAGCAGATATTCAAGCTTATATCTCAACCCTCGAGATGCGCCACTTCCCCGAGGCCATTAAACGTTTATTGGGTGAATACTAAGAAACAATTGCTGTTTTTTGTGTTTCAATTGTAATAATTTGAGATGCTAATATACTAGCCTCAAATAGCTATATTCGCACCTTTATGCGAAAAAGAAAATTCATACCTTATACCATCGAGCAGTTAGAGATTATTAATGCCGGTAGCGAAGGAAAAAGTATAGCCCGACACAACGATAAAGTAATTATGGTTGACCATGCCGTGCCAGGTGATGTAGTAGATGTTAGGGTTAACAGCAACAAAAAATCGTTTAGTTTTGCAACTATACAAAATATCGTAAAGCCAAGCGTTGACAGAGTTGATACCTTTTGCTCGCACTTTGGATTATGCGGAGGTTGCAAATGGCAACAAATGAGTTACCCCGCTCAATTGCGTTTTAAACAACAACAAGTGCTTGATGCATTTGAACGCATTGGCAAATTCCCTTTCCCCGAACTTAAGCCTGTTATTGGCAGCGAAAATATTACCTATTACCGCAATAAATGTGAGTTCAGTTTTATTGACAGAAAATGGGTAAACAGCATGGATGAATTGGAAGCCATGAGCGAAGACGAACGCAAAGGTTTAGGTTACCACATACCCGGAAGATTTGATAAAATATTTGATGTAGAGCATTGTTACCTGCAACATCCTTTGGCCAACGAAATTAGAAATGCCGTTCGCGATTTCGGAAAAAATAACAGCTACGAATTTTTTAATCCATACAACCAAGAAGGCTTTTTACGGAATATCATTTTACGTAATACAGTTGCAGGCGAGTGGATGGTGATTCTTTGTTTTAAAAAAGAAGACCAAGAAAAACGCGAAGCCATATTAAATCATATCAAAGAATTGTTTCCACAAATAGCTGCGCTATTGTACATCATCAACCCAAAAATGAATGATACCATTTATGATTTGGAAGTAAATGTATTTAGCGGAAAAGACCATTTGATTGAGACCTTAGAGGATTTGAAATTTAAAATTGGTCCGAAATCGTTTTTTCAAACCAATACATTACAAACGCAGGCATTGTATGGTAAAACCCGAGAATTAGCAGGACTAACCGGAAACGAAAATGTATATGATTTGTATACCGGTGTTGGTTCTATTGCCTTGTTTATATCTAAATTGGCCAAACAAGTAGTGGGTATAGAAAATGTGGAGGCGGCCATTGAAGATGCAAAAATTAATGCCGCTTTAAACAACATTACCAATACACATTTTTATGCAGGCGATATGAAAGATGTATTGAATGATGAGTTGATTGCTAAACATGGTAAACCTGATGTAATTATAACCGATCCACCTCGTGCCGGTATGCATCCTGATGTAATTGCTAAACTGTTAGAAGTAGCTGCACCTAAAATTGTGTATGTAAGTTGTAACCCTGCTACACAAGCACGCGATATTGCCATGATGCAAGAGTTGTATGAAGTTACTTGCGTGCAGCCTGTTGATATGTTCCCGCATACACACCACGTTGAAAATATTGCATTGTTAGCACTTAAAAAATTAGGTTGATATGGATAACGAAATGACAGTAAACCTGGAATTGTTAAAAGACGATTTGGCTTTTTACAATGATATGCTGAAAGAGGTTTCGGCTGATATTTTACAAGAAGGTTTTAGCAAGTATCCTATTTTTATTGCGCATCAGGAGCCTGTTAAAATTGGCGACATGATTATTGATGCCACCGAATACTCGCGCTCTTTTAATATCAGTGCAACCGTATTGGAAGATTTATTGGAGAAAAATATTGTTACTAAGGCACGGGAAGAAAGTTTTAAGGGCGCATTTAAAGATGCCGCTAAATTTATGTGCGTGTTATTGGTAACCGATAAGGGCGCAAGTTTTGTGTTTGTACCTTTTAAAGCAAAATAATAATCAAACATGCATCAACCTAAGGTAGCCGTTGTTATTATTCATTGGAATCGCAGGAACTTACTGGAGCAGTTTTTACCTTTTTTGGTAAAATCTACTTACAATAATTTAGAGCTTGTTGTTGCCGATAATAATTCTGATGACGATTCTATTGCTTATGTAAAAGCAAACTACCCCAATATCACCATTGTAAAAAATGATGACAATTACGGTTATGCAGGTGGATACAACCACGCACTAAAACAAGTGAATGCTGATTATTTTGTGTTGTTGAATAACGATATTGAAGTAACACCAAATTGGATTGAACCTGTAATTGAATCCATGGAAAAAGATAAAACCATTGCTGCTGCTCAACCCAAAATGTTAGATTACAACAACCGAAATAAATTTGAATATGCCGGTGCAGGTGGTGGCTATATGGATATGCTTGGTTATGCTTTTTGTAGGGGCCGAATATTTGAAGTTTTAGAGGAAGATAAAGGACAATACAACGATACCCACTCGGCTTTTTGGGCTACCGGTGCATGTATGTTTGTGCGTGCCGAGGTATTTAAAAAGTTGCATGGTTTTGACGAACACTTTTTTGCCCACATGGAAGAAATAGATTTATGTTGGCGTATGCAGCTTAACGGACACACATTGGTTACCGTTCCGCAATCGGTGGTATACCATGTTGGTGGTGGAACATTAAATAAACAGAGTCCGCAAAAAACATATTTAAACTTTAGAAACAACTTAATTATGCTTACCAAAAACTTACCGGTAAGCACCTTGTTGTGGTTAATCCCTGTGCGTTCTACCTTAGATTTATTGAGCTCTATATTTTTTATGATGAATGGCCTGCCCAAGTATAGTTTGGCTATTCATAAGGCACACTCAGATTACTTTTTTAAGTTTGGTAAATGGTGGAAACTGCGCAAAATCAATAATACCTTCAAACCTTTTAACCAACTACATGGTATATACAAAGGCAGCATTGTTGCTGATCATTTTATGAAAAAGGTAAAACACTTTACCCAATTAAACGGGAATAAGTTTACAGGTTAGCAAAGTATTTTAATAATGAATCGAGCGCTAAGTTAAATAAAACTTTTCAATGCCAATTCATAACTGCTTAACCCAAAACCGCTGATACTGCCTTTACAATGTTTACCTAATAAAGAAACATGTCTGTAATCTTCTCTGGCAAAAACATTGCTGATGTGTACTTCTACCACAGGAGTTGTTATAGCTGCAACGGCATCGGCTAAAGCAACAGAAGTATGCGTGTATCCACCGGCATTTAAAACAACACCATCGTAACTAAAACCTACTTCGTGCAGTTTATTAATCAACTCACCCTCTACATTACTTTGGTAATGGCTAAGTTCTATTTGTGGAAATGCCTTTTGTAAATCGGTAAAATAACTTTCAAAAGAAGTATGTCCATACACCTCAGGTTCGCGTTTACCCAGTAAATTTAAGTTAGGACCGTTAATTATTATTATTTTCATGTGGTGCAATAATCAAACAAAATTAAAATAAATATTGGCTTTGTAGTTATAGCTTGCAATTAGCCTATACTTACCAACATTTGCTTACAAAATGTTTTTATTATTGGTTGATAAATGCACAAATTTGACTGAACAAACATGGTAAACTGGAATCCATATATAAAAGGCTTTAAAGCTTATTTGCAGTTGGAAAAATCACTGTCTAAAAACAGTATTGAGGCCTACCAACGCGATATGGAAAAACTGATTCAGTTTTTTGATGCCAAAGGATTGAATCCACAACCGGCAGATATTAGCATTGCAACCCTTCGTGAGTTTTTAAGATGGATTACTGAATTAGGCATGAGCACTACCAGTCAGGCACGTATTTTAAGCGGCATCAAAGCATTTTACAACTACCTTTTAATGGAGGATTTGATTAATAAAAATCCTGCCGAATTATTAGAATCACCCAAACTTAAAAGAAAATTACCCGAGGTACTTGATGTGCATGAAATAGATTTAATGGTTGCACAAATTGACCACAGCAAACCTGAAGGCATGCGCAATAAAGCCATCATTGAAACCATGTTTAGTTGTGGTTTACGTGTAAGCGAATTGGTGGGCCTAAAATTTGCCGATATATCTTACACCGATGAGTTTATACGTGTAATTGGTAAAGGTAACAAAGAAAGATTGGTGCCCATTGGAAGCATTGCACTTAAAGCCATTAAACTATACAAGGATACCGTTCGCTCGCACATTACACCCCAAACCGGACATACAGATACTGTATTTTTAAACGGTCGTGGTAAAGGACTAAGTCGTGTAATGATATTTTACATTATTAAAGATTTGGCCAAACGTGCCGGTATTCATAAAAATATTTCTCCGCATACCATGCGTCACTCCTTTGCTACTTGTTTGGTAGAGGCCGGTGCTGATTTACGTGCGGTACAACAAATGCTTGGTCACGAAAGCATAACTACCACAGAAATATACACCCACATCGACAGGGCCTATTTGCATGATGTGATTACGCAGTTTCATCCGAGAAGTTAGGTCATAGAGGCTGAATGTTAAAGGTCGGAAGGTAGAAATTAGAGATTGGAAAGAAATTTACTTTTAAACGAAAATCAAACCAATCAACTAATCAGCCAATAACAAATCAACCTATCAACCAATAACTTGTCAACTAATAAACCCTATCTCTCGCTAAATTTATTAAATTCGCCTCCATTAAATAATTAATCAACACAAGAATGAAATTCGTAGCTTTAAATGATTTGCACGTTTCTTTAGGCGCAAAAATGATTGAATTTGCAGGTTACAACATGCCTGTTTTATACAACAACTTAATTCAGGAGCACAATGCGGTGCGTAACAGTATTGGTGTGTTTGATGTAAGCCACATGGGCGAGTTTTTATTGAAAGGTGAAAAAGCGTTAGACTTAGTTCAGTTGGTTACCAGCAATGATGCTTCGGTACTGGTTGATGGAAAAATTCAATACAGCTGCTTGCCAAACGATAAAGGTGGAATTGTGGATGATCTTTTGGTTTACCGTGTTTCTGCAACCGAATTTTATTTAGTTGTTAATGCATCAAACATTGAAAAAGACTGGAATTGGATAAGCAAACACAACACATTTGGTGTTGAAATGACCAACCTAAGCGAAGGCACTAGTTTATTAGCTGTTCAAGGACCAAATGCCATTAAAGCTTTACAAAAATTAACTGATGTTAACTTAAGCGAAATGGAATACTATACATTTAAATATGGCACATTGGCCGGTATCAATAATGTGTTAATTTCTAATACAGGCTACACTGGTGCAGGAGGATTTGAATTATACGTACCAAATGCTGATGCAAGTAAATTATGGAACGCAGTATTTGAAGCAGGTGCCGAGTTTGATATTAAACCAGCAGGTTTAGGCGCACGTGATACCCTTCGTTTAGAAAAAGGTTTCTGCTTATACGGAAATGATATTAATGATGAAACTTCTCCTATTGAGGCGGGTTTAGGCTGGATAACCAAATTCACTAAATCATTCATCATGGCCGATCACCACAAAGCAATTAAAGAGAACAAGCCTACCAAAAAGTTAGTTGGTTTCGAAATGATTGAACGTGGTGGTATTCCTCGTCAGCACCACATTATTAAAGATGCTGCCGGAAATGTAATTGGAGAAGTTACATCAGGAACACAATCACCAACCCTAAGTAAAGCAATTGGTATGGGTTATGTTGCTGCAGCGCATAGCAAGGTTGATACTGAAATCTTTATTGAAATTCGCGAGAAACAAATTAAAGCTAAGGTGGTTAAAACACCTTTCTTGTAACATTTAACCACATTTATAAGCTAATGCGTTTTGTTGTTTTAATGGTATGTTTAACAATAGGTAAATTATGTTTAGCACAAAGTTTACCCAAAAAATATACAGCCATAACAACAGGAACAAGCGAAGCTGATGTAATAAAAAGTTTGGGTGAACCCAAAAAAATCGAATCCTTTTCTACCGTAAAAAACAATACTTACGATACCAGTTATTATTGGAGATATGATGGTGATATCACCATCATATTTACCAATCATGCAGTTGAAGCCATTGAACCCAAATGGGAAAATGTGTTGAAACGCATACAACAAAAGGCAAATAAAAAAGATGAAAACGGCATAACCATTATTTCCAACCGTGAATAAACAAATTGAAGTTGTACTTACTCCCGCCCTTTTACCTTTGTACCAAATTAAAGGTAAAACAGTTGTAGTTATTGATGTTTTACGTGCCACCAGCAGCATGTGTGTGGCGTTTAAAACAGGGGTAAATAAAATCCTTCCAGTGTCAACTCCTGAAGAGTGCAGTTTGTTTAAAGATTTTGATTTTTTATGTGCAGCTGAAAGAAATGCCGTTAAACTTCCAGGTTTTGATATGGGCAACTCTCCTTTTGAGTTTCAAAATCCATTGTTAAAAGACCGCAACATTGCATTTACCACCACCAATGGAACCAAGGCAATCAAACAAAGTAAAGAGTTGGGTGCCGACAAAATTGTAGCGGGAAGTTTCTTAAATTTAGAAGTATTGTGCAATTGGTTGATGCATCAGCCCAATGATATTATTTTGTTATGTGCTGGTTGGAAAGATAAAGTAAACCTAGAAGATACCTTGTTTGCTGGAGCGGTTATTACACAACTTAAAAACAACATCACTCTAAATTGCGATTCGGGCTTAATGGCCCAACAGTTGTATACTTCCATGCAAGATAGTTTAGAAGATTATATTCGTAAGTCATCGCATGCACAACGCTTTAAGGCATTGCATGCAGCAGAAGATGATGTACATTTCTGTTTGCAATTAAACACTGCACCCGTACTGCCTATTATGCAAGGGGAATACCTAGTTAGCCTACAAACACAAACGGCTTAAAATATATGAATGAAAATCGTTTTTTATATCGATTCATTCAACATTATGCCATCTGGTTTATATTGGCCTTAGCCTTATTACTTCGTTTGTTTAACATCCATCAAATGGCATTAACTAACGATGAGTTAAGTGCCCTTTCAAGAAGTAATTACAATTCGTTAAAAGATTTGATAAACATTGGTGTGGTTGAACTAGATATGCATCCGCCATTAGTTCAAATTTTTATTTATTACTACACCAAACTGTTTGGTATAAACTCGGTAGTTTATAAACTTCCATTTATTGCGGTAGGCATGTTTACCTTATGGGTAGTTTATAAACTCATTATGCAATTATTCAATAAACATACTGCCTTATTGGTGGTGATGTTTATGGCTACCTCACAATACTTTTTGGTACATAGCCAAACGGCACGTATGTATGCTCCCGGCTTATTGTTTACTTGGCTATTTATATCTACATTATTTAATACATCAACCCAAAATAAAAAGTTTGTATGGGCAGCCGTGTATTTGTTTTTAGTAGCCAACACACACTACATGGCTTTGGTTACTTGTGCGTTTGCAGGTATTATTTATTTGGCACTTTACAAACAAGATGTACAAAAATGGTTGTTCAGTTTTGCTGCTGCTGCTACATTATTTGCAATAGAATTTCCCTTGTTGTTACCGCAATTTCAGCAAGGCGGATTAAGTTGGTTGGGTGTGCCTGATGCAAATTACATGTGTTATTATTTACAATACGTATCGCAATACACCACACCTATTTTAATGTTTTTGGTATTGGGGTTGATTGCTGTATTCATTTCACTTTTTACCCAAAAAGAAAACCATAAAAAGCATATTATTTTTTCGCTGCTGGTGTTTACAACATCTTTTGCATTTCCTTATTTATACTCGCAATGGCGTGCACCCATCATGCAATATTCGGTATTACTATTTGGTGTGGTATTTTTATTGGCAGCAATTTTTTATGTGTACAGCAAGTTGCATCAAACCTTATTTGTATTGGTTTTATTGGGATTGATGTTGATGAACACCTACGCTTTAGTATACACCCGAAAACATTATACGGTATTTTACCACCAAGCTTACAAAGCTGCCGTGATGGCCATGAAACCATACCTAAAAAATGGTACGACAACTTTTTTAGCAGGCAACCGCAAATATTATTTTGATTATTATTTCAATCAGGAGAAGCTTTATCCCAATATTGTTTCTGCAAAAATTGATACGCTAGGTTATGCATACTTTTACAATTGGTTGTTAAAACACCAACCCGATACTTTGATCATTTCTCATGGCGGAGCTATTCCATACGAGTATGCCACCATTGCTTCATTATTCTACAACAACAAAGTGCTTGAAGATTACCAATCGTTGAGTGAAACCTTTGTATTTACCAACAGAAAACAATACCTGTTTCCCGATTCATTTACAATAAATGTATTACCCGAAAACCAACGCGCAAACGAAACTACATTTGCATTTAATAACACGCACAAAGTGGTTGAATTAGAAGTATGGAGCTGGATTCAAACGGTGGACTCGTTGGCTAATCCCATTTTAGAAGTGACCTTAACCAATGCAAAAAACGAAGTGTTGTATTACGGCACAACCAGTTTAGATAAATTCAAAAACACATCAAACCTAACCGCTCCTATTATATTACGTCCACGAATCGAGTTACCCGAAAATAGAACATCAAACCTAAAAGTAAAGGCGGACATTTTAAATGAAAGTAAACAAACATTTAAATGCACACCATTACAAGTAAGCGCTAAAAAAGGAAATGGAATAATTTACAGTACACTTGCCCCAGTGCTAGAGTAAATACTACTTTAACTTTTCGTTTTCTTTATGTCTGGTCGCATCACGTTTTGTTTTTTTATCTAAGTTTTTTTGTAATGCAGCCGTTAAATCAATACCTGTTTGATTAGCCAAACAAATCAATACAAATAGTACATCAGCCATTTCATCTGCTAAATCAACTTCTTTATCGCTAGGTTTAAAACTTTGTTCACCGTACCTACGTGCCATTATTCGAGCAACTTCGCCCACTTCTTCCATCAACATGGCCGTATTGGTTAACTCGTTAAAATAACGAACACCGGTTGTTTTTATCCATTCATCAACTATTTTTTGTGCGTCTTCTATGGTCATTGTATACGTTTTAAATTATTTGTTCAATACAATTTTAATGGGTTTTGCATCACCCAACTTTACAAAATAAATTCCTGTTTGCAGGTTAACTAAATCCAACTCATTATTTACAGTTGGTTCAATTTCCGATTCAAAAACCAACTCACCCAATACATT
>JBFYQC010000169.1:0-4296 GCA_041302975.1 Bacteroidota bacterium | reverse complement strand
GAGTCGACATTAAGCCGATTGATGCAACAAGTTTAATTTTCATAGATACACTTTTCATAATTTCAGATTATTAGGTTATTCAAAAATGAGATACTTTGTAAAAAAAACCTAACCTTTTAATTAAATACGCTATTTTACGTATATACTTGAATATAATCTTAGCGCTTATGGTTAATAAAACTAAAGTTAGTAACCGTGTTACTTCATCGGCTGTAATAGCTTTTTCAATAATAGCCTCTTCTTGTATTATTGCCTTTACCTGGCACAACAATATAAAATCTCAACAAACCATCGCGGTTACTGGTTCGGCAAAACGTACCATTGTTTCTGATATTGGTGTTTTACGTGGCGCTATTCAAATAAATGCCACCAACCCCAACGATGGTTACACGCAGTTAAAAAATCAAATGCCTATTGTAATGAATTACCTGATTGCAGCCGGTATAAAAAAAGATCAAATTGAAACATTACCAATCACTTCATACGCCAATTATGAATACACGCCACAAGGCATGCAAACTGGGCGAATTTTAAATTACACCCAATCGCAGCGCTTTCAATTAAAGCTTAATGATGTGCAAAAAACTAAAACGCTATCGTTACAAATTACCGATTTATTAAACCAGGGTATTGCTTTACAAATGGATGCACCCGAATATTACTACAGCGACTTAGCCGATTTAAAAATACAAATACAAGCAGATGCCGCCAAAGATGCACAAACACGTGCCATGCGTATTGCCGAATCAACCGACCAAGAACTGGGTGCCATGCGTGGTGCAAAAATGGGTGTATTACAAATTACACCTAAAAACAGCAATGTTATTGGCGATTATGGCATTAACGATGTGAGCTCTATAGAGAAAGAAATTACAGCTGTAGTACATGCAAATTTTGAAATTGATTAAACCATTTGGCGTTGATTAGAATTATTTTTTTTTTCACCTTGTTTGTTGTTGCATCTTTAACTTTTGCCCAACAACCAAAAGACTCGATAACATTTACTATTGGTGGTGGTATTGATTTGTATTATGGTTATCACTCATCAAACAATACAGATATCCCCTATTATGTTTCGCATGCTAAACATAACCAAATTAACCTCAACTTGGCTTACCTCAATTTAAACTTAGCTTACCAAAGGTTTCGTGCTAATGTGGTACCAGCAATTGGTACTTATATGCTGGCTAATTATGCTACCGAACATCCAACAGCACAACGGTTGGTGTTGGCCAATGTGGGTTATCAGTTAAATAAAGAAAAAAATATTTGGGTTGATGCCGGAATATTAAATGCACCTTACACGCTAGAAACACCTTTCTCTAAAGACCAATTGATGTATACCCGATCGTTGGCTTCAGAGTATAGTCCGTATTTTATTACCGGTGCAAGATTAACAGCCCCGCTAAATAATAAAACCACCTTTTATGGGTATGTAATAAATGGATGGCAACAGGTTAAAGATGTTAATAAATCAATCAGTTTAGGTTCAGCACTAGAGTATAAAGCCGACAGTGCAAACACCTTTGTTTGGACCTTTTATGCAGGTGATGAAAAATCAACCCTAAATCCCAATTTTAACATGCGTTATTATACCGATGTGCAATGGTTAGGCAATTTTAAAAAATGGAATTTTGGTGCGGTGGCTTCTATTGGCTTACAACAAAAATCAGACAGCATAAACAAAAACCAAAACCATATTTGGTGGCAAACTACTGTTATTGGAAAATATAATTTTACAGCAAAACACAGTATTTCAGGGCGTATAGAATATTTTAAAGACAATTACCAAACACTAATTAAACCGCAGTTTAACATAACGAGCTTTGATGCCTTGGGCAGCAGTTTGTGTTATTCGTTTAAACTAAAACGTAACGCCATGTTTAGGGTTGAAGGTAAACATGTATACAGTACCGATAAAATACAAGCCGATAAAAACAACAAAGCCACGAACGAATCGTGGCTTGCTGTAGGAAATATTACCATTTGGTTTTAGCGGTTAAACCTTAATCGCTCACCAAATTTACTTTCATCAAATTTACCGTTGTCGTAAACCAAATGTCCACTTACTACGGTGTGAGTTACTACCGAGTTAAAGGTTGTTCCTTCAAACGGACTCCATCCGCATTTGTACAACAAATTACTTTTATCAACCGTGTATTTTTTGTTTAAATCAACCAAAACCAAATCGGCATAATAACCTTCGCGTATAAAACCACGTCTGTCTATTTCAAACATCTCGGCTACGTTATGACACATTTTTTGCACAATGGCCTCTAACGATATTTTGCCTTGGTGGTAAAACTGCAACATGGCATTTAACGAATGTTGAACTAATGGTCCACCCGATGGTGCTGCTAAATAATGATGCTCTTTTTCTTCTACCGTATGTGGTGCATGGTCGGTAGCAATTACATCTATCCTGCCATCTAATACAGCTGCAAAAATTGCATCTCTATCAGCCGCAGTTTTAACCGCAGGATTCCATTTTATATAATTGCCTTTTTCTTTATAATCGGCTTCGGTAAACCATAAATGATGTATACATGCTTCGGCTGTAATGCGTTTCTGGCTTAGTGGAATATCGTTTCTAAACAACTCCAATTCTTTAGCGGTGCTGATATGTAAAATGTGCAAACGGGTGTTATGCTTTTTAGCCAACTCAACTGCAAATGATGAGGACTTATAACAAGCCTCGGCACTGCGTATTAAATGATGATAGGTAGCATCTAAATCATCGCCATATTTTTCTTTGTACGCGTGGGTATTTTGTTTAACCATCGGATCATCTTCGCAATGGGTGGCAATCAACGTTTTTACTTGTGCAAATACTTGTTCTAACGCATCCATATCATCAACCACCATATTACCGGTTGATGAACCCATGAATATTTTTACACCACAAACTTTTGTGGGATCTACTTGCAACAACTCGTTTAAGTTGGTATTGGTAGTACCCATAAAAAACGAATAGTTAGCCAACGAACATTGCGATGCGCGGGTATATTTTTCTTCCAACAACTCTAAAGTTGTAGCACTGGGAACAGTGTTGGGCATTTCCATGTAACTGGTAATACCACCGGCCACGGCTGCTTTTGCTTCGGTATATATTTCGCCTTTGTGGGTTAATCCCGGCTCTCTAAAATGCACTTGGTCATCAATTACACCAGGTAATAAATATAAACCTTCGGCATTAATTACTTTATCGGCCGGCATGGCAATACCGTTGGTATCAATTTTTTCGATGATGTTGTTTTTGATAAAAACATCGGCAAAATAAGTCTTGCCTTCATTCACTAATTTAGCGTTTCTAATCAATAGTGTGCTCATGTTGCGAAGATAGGAAGTTTTGGTTGATTCACTTATACGCGAATACTTCGAAGTGCAAGAGGTTGGTTGGTTAATGGTTGATTAGCTCGATGTACTTTGTTTAAGGCCAAACTTCCGTAATGCCTTATAAAATAAGGATTAACAGAATAGTTATGAAGCACTATTTTTAAAAGTTAAAATATCATTATGCTATTCATAAAACATTTAAATGTTATAACTTTTCTAATTGGGGAAGTTTATTTTAGTTGGACTATTTTTTACTTCATTGAATGCAAGAGCATTTGACTTAAAATAATTTGTACCTAATTACTCGGGGTTGCACATCAAACCAGCAATACTTTTTAACTCGTTGTTATTAGTTGTTTTTGGCCTCGTTGAATTGACATTTGCCCAAATAAAAAGTGACAATACAAAAACTTCAATTTGTTTTTATACCTATAAATTCTTTATTTGGTGTTGTATTAAACCCCTAACCAAAATGAAAACCACTAGCCCCAATTCATTTCCTTTATTTAAAAATATTACGAAACACTTATCCGTTTATAACCGAATAAACTTGAACAATATTGGGTGTATGGCACAATATTGTGCAAATAACAAACTAAATAGGTGCACAGATAAGTAAGTTAGCGGCCAGGCTAAGAAACGACCTCGTAAGTATCAACTTCGACATCTTTAATTTCTACCCCTTTACCAATAACAGGAAGTGTTGTAAATCGGTAGTGAACCAAATCTTCAATCATTCCTTGTTCGCTGTCGTAATCTTTGACATAAGAACTCTCTGTATCTACTTCTAATTCGTAGATAAATGTTGCTTGTACTTTTACTGTTTTCTTTGACATTTTTTTGTTGTTTAAAATTTGATACCCTTGTGAAACCAAGCCCGAACCGCTAACAAGGGTTTGTAGCAATAGGGGCAGAAGGAACTAAATTAAGCCTTAGTACTTCTATTAGGCTGTGGTGCTA
>JBFYQC010000168.1:0-21611 GCA_041302975.1 Bacteroidota bacterium | reverse complement strand
AACGCCTCACCTGTTTTAAGTTGGGTTATTTCGCTCCAAAGTAAATGATTAGGACAAACACTGCCGTTAATCATTAAATTATTTTGAGCTAGTATGGCAGGGTATTTTACACTTAAATAATCTTGGGTTTTAAATGAAGGCTGAACACCCGCATATTTAGCCCATTTCTCGGTAATGGTTAGTATACCAATTCTAATTTCGGCAACCGGACGGGTAAAAGTAAAGGGCAATAAATTATTGCGATTTTTACCATCAAATAAAATCACATTCATACTGCGAGTATATAAAAAAAGCCCCCCAATTTGGAAGGCTTTTACAATATTGTTAAAAAAATAATGGAATTATTTTTTCTTAGCGTAACGTTTGTTGAATTTATCAATACGACCGGCAGTATCAATTAACATGTTGGTACCGGTAAAGAATGGGTGAGATTTGTGTGAAATCTCTAATTTAAACAAAGGATATTCGTTGCCGTCTTCCCATTTAACAGTTTCTTTAGTGTCTACAGTCGAACGAGTTATGAATGAATAGTCGTTTGACATGTCCTTGAACACAACCATTCTGTAATTTTTTGGGTGGATATCTGCTTTCATCTCTGCTTTATTTACTTTTTGAGGGGGCAAATATATGAAATTTTCATTAGTGCCAAAATATTTAGACAAAAATTTAATAGTTAACCAAAACTTGTTCATATGATTGGGCTTCAAGCCACAAAATTATTTTTTGGCGAAAAATCACTACAATTGTAGTATGAAGAGTGACAAAACCCAAATTTTAAGCGACAAACAAGTTAAACAAATACTTAAACGCTTGGCTTACCAGGTTTACGAAAATAATTTTAACGAAAAAGAATTGGTAATTGCCGGAATTGAAGGTCGTGGTGTAAAAGTTGCAGAATTACTTTGCAAGGAGTTGGCTGAAATTTGTAAAATAAAACTCTCGATCACCAATATTGTGCTTGATAAAAGTAATCCCGCTCAAAAACAGGTACTGTTAAGCAACAACAAACTCTCGGTAAAAGATAAAGTGGTTATTGTGGTTGATGATGTATTAAATACCGGTAAAACCATGCTTTATTCTTTAATCCCTTTAGTAAGCGACAAAGCCCGTAAAATACAAACATTGGTTTTGGTGGACAGAAACCATATATCGTTTCCGGTAAAAGCCAATTATGTAGGCACAGCACTTAGTACCACACTACAAGAACACATTGAAGTTACCATTACAAAAGGTAAGGTGAATGTTTATTTAAGTTAACAAGTGGAATACGAAATTCGAAGTACGAAACTAACCATGCTAAATGATGTTTCGAACGTATTTAGAAATATCGAATAATGAAGGATGAATTTGAATTTAATTTCATCCTATCTAAGCAAATTTATCTATAATGGTTAGAGCTTGGATATTAATTTCCAACTTAAAGGAAATCATCATACTCCTTTTGAAGGAGAACAAGAGGTAGATGTTTGGAATGAAATTCGAAGTACGAAATTCGAAAATAGTTACAGCTGAATAATGTTTCGAAATATTTTATGATGAACGCTGAAACGAAGTTCCGTGGAGCTAATGTTGAAGGTCAGCTCAAGCAATCAACTAACTACAAAAAAAAATCCCATTCTTAAGAACAGGATTTTTAATTTTTTGATCAAATAATGATTACTTGATTTTGCCTTGTAAGCCAGCACCAGCTTTGAATTTAACAACCTTTTTTGCTGGGATGTTAATTTCTTTACCAGTTTGAGGGTTACGACCTTTACGTGCTGCACGCTTAGTTACAGAGAAAGTTCCGAAACCTACTAAAATAAGTTTGTCACCTTTCTTTAAAGCACCTTGTGTTGCAGCCATAAATGAATCTAAAGCAGCAGCAGCTTGAACCTTTGTTAATTTCGCATCATGTGCGATTTTGTCGATTAAATCAGACTTGTTCATAGTTGATAATAATTAAAGTGTTTGTTGTTTTACCATAACAAACTTAGCAACAATGCTGAATAAAACAAGTACCTGCGTAGGTTTTTTGATATTTTTTTTGAATTAGATTTTCACAGGTTTTCAACAATAGCGCGGTTTTTCAGCGCATGCCCATTAAAACACACTACCTCGAATAAGCCGAAACTACTGTATTTACAAGGCTTTCATCGCCTTTTTCGGGTAACTCAACCACTACCCTGCTTTGGGTATAAAACACGGCCCTTTCAGCCAATTTATGAGCAATAAATTGCAATAATTCATCTCCTTTAAGCCCTTTTACTAAGGGCCTTGGCTTTTTTGCATGCACCAATCTGCTATGTATAAATGTAGGCTCAGCTTTTAAATACACGGTTAACCCCTCCTTTTTCATAAATAACATGTTATCATGGAAGCAGGGTAAACCTCCCCCTGTCGCTATTACATGTGGCTTGTGGTTGGCTATACCTCTTAACACGTCAGCTTCAATTGCTCTAAATGCTCTTTCTCCTACTTCTTCAAATAATTGCTCTATGGTTTTATGTGTACGTTGTTCTATTAACTTGTCGGTATCTATAAAAGGCATAGAGAGTGCCCTTGCCAACCTTTTGCCAAGGGTGGTTTTACCAACTGCCATAAATCCTATTAAGTAAATGTGCATATTAAAATGGCTGCCTATTTGTAAGCAGCCATGTTATTGTTTTATTTTCTAATTCCTCTAGGACCAACTTTACCTTCCATGTATAACTTAACCTTTTCGAAAGTAGGTATGCCGTATGCACTCCACTTTTTAATCACCACATTGTCTTTCATCAATAATAACCCTGGATTACTGCGCACCATCGATTTAAGCGGAGTAGCATCCATATTATAATAGTTAAAAGCAAATTGATGTTCGTGGCGATAAGGTTCAACTTCTGCTAATGCAGTATTGGTTAATGCCCAAAAAGGAACACCTGCAGCAGCACAATCACTGGCTAGTCGTGCAATTTGTGATTCAATACCGGTTCTGGATTTCTGAATATTTGTTTGAACCAAAATCATCCTGAATCCTTTTTGCATCAATAACGAGTCGGTGTAGTCTTGGCCTATTGCATCAAACAATTTAAAATCGTGTATAGGTGCTTTATCGCCTTCCACAATCACTTTATCTATCCTGTCAACAAACTTGTAAGTATCATCTACATTACTCACTTCATTCATGCCAAATTCAAATTGTTTCCCATCTTTTTCGTAAATAAATACCATAGCAACCGAGTCGCGTTTAGCATCCGGTGGTAATGTCATTAATTGACCAATATCGTTCCCTACTTTGTAAGGTAAAAAATCAACCTTCGGTAAAAACATGTAAGTATTAAATGTAAAAAAAGTAGTAACCAATAATGATATGCCAAGCGCAATACTCATAATGGTTTTATTGGCTACAATTGGTTTAATGTGTTTTTGACCAACAAACATGATTAGGATAAAGACCAACAATACTACGTCTTTCAAAAACGATTCAACCGGCTTTAACTTAATTGCATCTCCAAAACAACCACAATCAGTAACTTTATTGGTTATGGCACTGTAACCTGTTAATAAGGTAAAAAATGCAATCATCAAAAGCAGTAACCACATGTTTAATCTTGTGTATGCACCAAGTAACAAAGCTACCCCTACTATTATTTCGAAGATACAAATAAACATAGCCATGCCTACTGCATAATCAACAAAAAAATGCATGTTAAATATTTCGAAATATTCTACCAGTTTAAAACTAAATCCTATGGTATCATTTGCTTTGATGAGACCTGAGATGATGAACAATACACCAACTAAAATTCTGCTTATTTGAGTTAATACTTTCATGTGTTGTATGCTTTTAGTTAAAGTTAATACGCGAAATTACCGCAATCATTAACTGTATAAACTTAGTTTTTACTTAATAGTTTTATTTGGCTTTGTCGGTTAAGTGAATCAATGCAAATACCCCATAATTAATCATATCTTGAAAATTAGCATCAATACCTTCGCTCATAATGGTTTGCCCATTTGATGATTGTATCTGACGAATGCGCAATAACCGCATCAAAATCATATCAGTAAAAGTGCTCACCAACATATCGCGCCATGCTTCACCGTAATCATGATTTTTTTGCATCATTAACGTTTTGGTTTCAAGCACATGTTTATCGTACAATTTCGTTAACGTATCAATGTCAATATCCAAACTTGTATCATCTTTTAATTCCATCTGAATCAAACCAATTACGCAATAATTAATAATGCCCATAAACTCACTTTCAGCGCCTTCATCAACCTTCATACTTCCATTTTCTTCTATGGTTCTAATGCGCTGTGCCTTAATAAAAATTTGATCGGCAATTGAACTCAACCGCATCACGCGCCAAGATGTGCCATAGTCTTTACTTTTACTCAAAAAAATGTGTCTACATTTATTAATAACGTTATCGTACTGTATTGAAGTTTGATTTATCAAAATGGTAATGTTTAATTTGTAAAGCACACAAAAATAATGGACATACCCAAATTACAAGCGCACAATACAAAATTATCCTTAAACTGCCGTGGTAAACTGCTGGTTTTAAGCCAACCCGCTGTTATGGGTATTTTAAACGTTACACCTGATAGCTTTTTTGAAGGAAGCCGTTCGAGCGCTCTTGACGACTTGTTGAAAAAAGCCGAAAACATGCTTGCACAAGGCGCTACCTTTATTGATATTGGTGGATACAGCACTCGTCCAGGAGCTGCCGAAGTAACTCTCGATGATGAAATAAGTCGTGTGGTACCTGCCGTTGAACACCTTCATAAAAATTTACCTGAAGCTATTTTATCCATAGATACATTCAGGGCTAAGGTAGCTAAATATACCATTGAGGCTGGTGCACACATCATTAATGACATAAGCAGTGGAGATGACGATGCCAACATGTTAATCACAGTTGCTGGGCTGGGTGCGGTACCATACATTATGATGCATAAACGTGGAACTCCTCAAACCATGCAACAATTTACGCAGTATGCGGATGTTACGTTAGATGTCCTGGAATACTTTAATCAAAAAATTGCAGCAGCTAAACAAGCTGGAATTATCGATTTGATTATTGACCCCGGATTTGGCTTTGCTAAAACACAAGAGCAAAACTATGAGTTGTTAAAACATCTTAATCATTTTCAAATAACCGGATTACCCATTTTGGTAGGTGTTTCGCGCAAAAAAATGATACAAAACATAACCCATACCGATGCTGCAGGCGCCCTTAACGGAACATCGGTTGTTAACACGATTGCACTTTTAAATGGTGCCCAAATTTTGCGCGTACATGATGTGAAGGAAGCCATAGAATGTATTAAAATTGTAAAAGCTACTAATGGAAATATTTAAAATATATAGTTTTCAATTTACCCTTATTAACCTGATTGACCTGGTGCTGCTAACGGCTGTAATTTACCAGCTATACCGCATGCTTAAAGGCAGTTTGGCTTTTAACATGATGGCAGGTTTGCTTACTATTTATGTGGCTTGGTTGGTGGTTCGATTTTTTAAAATGCCCTTAATGGAAACCGTTTTGGGCGAGTTTACCAAAGTTGGTTTTTTGGCTATACTCATCGTTTTTCAACAGGAAATCAGAAAGTTTTTATTACTGATTGGCAGAGGTCGATTAGCTGGTGAAAACCAGTCTATTTTTAGGTTTTTACCTTGGAATTGGAAGGTTGAGAAAAACTTCAACACCAATTATGAAGACATTGCTGATGCCTGTGAGGCTTTAGCATCAAATCATACCGGAGCATTAATGGTTTTTCCTAAAACCAGCGAAATGAAATTTATAGGCGCAAGTGGTGAGGTACTCGATGCACATATCAGTAAAAAGCTATTGCTTAGTATTTTTAATAAAACAAGTCCTTTACATGATGGTGCGGTTATTATAGCCAATAGTAAAATTAAAGCCGCCAATGCGGTTTTGCCTGTCAGCGAAAATCCCGAATACCAAAGCAAATATGGTTTGCGACACCTATCAGCAATAGGTATTACAGAACAAACCGATGCTGTGGCATTAATTATAAGCGAGGAGCGAGGAACAATGGCCTACGCCAAAGAGGGAAAGGTGACAGAAAACATGTCGAGACAAGAGATTCTTGATTTTTTAACTAAAGAATTTAGCCACGACATGCTCAGTAAGCGGTAAATTAATTTACCGATATACTATCGGCTGTTGCACCTTGTTGTGCACGTTTAATAATATCTTCCGGAGATACACCTAAGTTATCAATAGCAAATTGAGCATCCTCGGCCAACTCGCTTTGTGGATATTTTTTAATAAAATCTTGATAGGTAGCTTTTGCTTTTGCTATATCTCCCATGTGATTTTCATATACAAAACCACTCAAGAATAATGCTTCTTCAGCATAATGGTGCTTAGGATAGTTTTCTTGAATTCGTTTAAAAATTGCAATCGATTCTTCATGCAATTTCATATCCTTTTTCTGAGAAGCAATTGCACCTATACCTTGTCCTGCTTTAAATAGAAACTCTGGGGCACGCTCATCATCCGGATATTTGTCAGCAAAGGCGATGTAGGCATCTTTTTCTTTTGCCATATTTTCAATGCTAAACACGCTGTCTTGCACTTGCAGTGCCTCAATTTCTTGTAAAGCTTTTTCTTTTGGCGACTGACAAGCCACCACAACTAATGCCAACAAGGCTACAACAAATTGTATATTTTTTTTCATATGGGTTAAAGTACGTGTATAAGGTAATTAGTATTGACCTGTTGTTAGCATAACCAACGTGCAGGCTATTACAGGTTCAATTTTATGTTCTTTTAGCAAATTTTCAAAGGCTGGATTTTCCGTTCCCGGATTAAATATTACACGTTTGGGGTGTAACCCTACAATGTAATCATAATAAGGTGGCTGGTTTTGTGGACCTACATATAAGGTTATCGTATCAACTTCTGTCTGGGGTGCTATTTGATGAATGGGAATGCCATCAATTTCACCTTGTTTAATTCCATACAAAACCACGGGATGACCATGTGCTTTAAGCATCTTGGTTGCTTTGTACGCATACCTATCAGGGTTGGGTGTAGCTCCTAAAACTAAAGTGTGTTTAGCCATTGCTTATTTTTTAGCAAAGTAACAGCTAAATTCATTCACGTTGCAAGTGGATATTAGTCAAGATATACACAGGGAAGAAAAATTAGTTCAAATTAGAAATATCGAAACGAAGTTCAGCGGAGCTAATGTTAAACACTTAACATTGAAGGTTGGATTTATTTGAACATGAGCCAAACCTGATTTAAAAGAAAATAACCAAAACCATGAACACCAAATCTTCGCAGCTCTCAACCAATAATATATCAACCTATCAACTAGTAACCTATCAACTAATCAACCCGTAACTATTATCTCTCCATGCAAACAAAATTTTACTATTTTCGCACACTTTAAAAGCGGCAGCAAATATTAATAAGTTAAGCAGTACATGAAAATATCATACAATTGGTTAAACACCCTTATAAACACAAACCTTAGTCCTGAAAAAATAGACGAATTATTAACAGGTACCGGTTTAGAAGTAGAGGGCATAACTCCATATAATAGTATAAAAGGTGGACTAGAAGGAATAGTTGTGGGTGAGGTTAAAACCTGCGTAAAACATCCTAACGCTGATAAATTAAGTGTTACAACCGTTGATGTTGGTGGACCCGAATTACTGCATATTGTATGTGGAGCACCTAATGTAGCTGCCGGACAAAAAGTATTGGTTGCCACGGTTGGTTGCACGGTTAATCCAACTAAAGGAGAACCATTTGAAATTAAAAAATCTAAAATAAGAGGCGAGGCAAGTGAAGGGATGATTTGTGCCGAAGATGAGCTGGGTTTAGGTGAGAGTCATGACGGAATATTAGTGTTGCCTGCCGATTATGAAATTGGTGCACCTGCTACCAAATATTTTGAAAACTACAGTGATTATTTGATTGAGATCGGTTTAACAGCCAATCGTGGAGATGCGGCTTCACATCTTGGTGTAGCGCGCGATTTACGTGCTGTGACCAATGCATCTGTTCAAACCTCAAGTTTCCAGATACCACAGGTTAACACCGATAAAATTAGTGTAAGCATTGAGGACACGGATTGTGTGCGTTACAGTGGTGTTTGCGTTAGCGGAGTAAAAGTTGCCGAGTCACCAACATGGTTACAAAACCGTTTGCGTGTAATTGGCCTCTCTCCTATCAACAATATTGTAGATATTACCAATTATGTGATGCATGAATTAGGTCAGCCTTTGCATGCATTTGATGCTACTAACTTAGTAGGACAAAAAATTGTTGTACGCAAAGTAAATGCTGGAACCAAATTTACCACATTAGACAAAACAGAAAGAACATTAACCGGCAACGAGTGCATGATTTGTGATGGAGAAAAACCGGTTGCAATTGGTGGTGTGTTTGGTGGTTTGGATAGTGGAATAAACAACAACACCACTGAGATATTTATTGAAAGTGCAACATTTAATCCGGCTTCAGTTCGTAAAACAGCCAAGCACCATGGCTTAAGCACTGATGCAAGCTTCCGCTACGAACGTGGTACTGATGTGGAGATTACCATTAAAGCATTGGCACGTGCAGTTGAACTAATCACAGAAATTGCAGGCGGTGCTGTTAGCAGTAAGGTGGTTGATATTTATCCAACTGAGATTATACATGCACAAGTAGATTTTAACTTAGATAAATTTTACAGGTTAATTGGTCAACATATTAATTTGATTGAAGTTAAACGCATTTTATTGGCGCTTGATTTCACCATTATAAATGAAACAAAAGATTCTTTATTATTAGATGTGCCAGCCTACCGAACTGATGTAACTAGGCATGCTGATGTTGCGGAGGAAGTGTTGCGTATTTATGGTTTGAACAACATTGAAATCCCAACTCGCGTAACATCATCGGTGAGCAATAGCACAGAGAATGTACAGTTTGCATTACGTAATAAACTAAGCGATTATTTAACAGATAATAGCTTTAACGAAATGTTAAACAACAGCATCACCAAAAGCGCATATTATACCGAAAATGAATTACAACATGCTGTTAAACTACTTAATCCACTAAGCAGCGACTTAGACATTATGCGTTTAAGTATGCTTTACAATGGTTTGGAAGTATTACAATACAACCGCAACCGTAAAGCCACAGATATGTGTGTATACGAATTTGGTAAAACGTACAACCAACACGACAAAGACTACGCAGAACAAACGCATTTAAGTTTATTTGTCATCGGCAAACAACAAGGAGAAAGTTGGCACGGTGCCCCAAAATCAAACACCTACTTTTCGTTAAAAGCACACGTGCTTAATTTGCTAAAAAAGGCAGGTATAAAAAAGATAGATACGGTAATTGATACCAACGGTAATTTATTAAACCAAACCACCATTACTTCGCAACAAAAAACATTAGTTGTATTTGGTGGGGTTGATGCCAAAACACGCAAACAATTTGATTTGACAGATGAAGTTTGGTTTGCCGATTTCAATTGGGATAATCTTTGTGCATTAAGCATTGGAAATACGCTTAAACTACAACCTATTTCTACTTTCCCGGCTGTAAGAAGAGACTTAGCATTGGTGCTTGATAAAAAAACAACTTATGCTGAAATTGAAAAAATTGCGCGTAAAACCGAACAGCAATTGTTAAAAGAAATGAATGTGTTTGATGTATACGAAGGCGATAAAATTGCAGCAGGTAAAAAATCATATGCGATTAGTTTTATCCTTCAGAATACAGAAAAAACACTGACTGATGAAGAAATTGAAACATCAATAAACAAACTCATTAAACAGTTTGAAAAAGAATTAGGCGCAACTTTAAGAGCCTAATTTTGTAAATACCTTAAATAAAAAACGCAGCCCCAAAGCTGCGTTTTTTTATAAACGATTTTTATGTTATTTAACACCATTACTTTTTAAGGTGCGCATGGCCATTAACAAACTTACCAACATAAATACTGCTCCCGCCAAAAAAGGTGCTCCCGGGAAATAAACGGATGCACTTGGTTTGGTATAAAAAGCAAATAAGCCTGTCATTAATGGCGGACCAACAATTGATGTAACACTGATTAAACTGGTTAAGGCTCCTTGCAATTCGCCTTGTTCGTTTGCAGGTACTTGGTTGCTCATTAAGCCTTGCAAAGCCGGACCAGCAACTCCTCCTAAACAATAAGGAACAAGAAAAGCAAACATCAACCATGTTTGACTTGCAAAAGCAAACAACAGCAATCCTATAGTATATAGTGCCAAACCTATATAAACAGATTTTTTAGGACCAAATAAGGGTGTGGTATAACGAATTAAAAAACCTTGAACTAAGGCAACCAATATACCCACAACACCCAACGAATAGCCAACCATCGCTTCATCCCATTTAAGTTTTTCCATGGTAAAATAACTCCAGGTACTTTGAACGGAATGTGCGGCCACATAAATACAAACTAACGAAATTACTAAACCCGATATGACAGGATATTTTCTTAAGTGCATCAAAGAACCTATCGGATTAGCTCGTTTCCAATCAAATGGCCTGCGGTTTTCTTTACTCAACGATTCAGGTAAAACAAAATAACCATACAACCAATTTAACAAAGTAACACCGGCCGCGGCATAAAACGGTACACGCGAACCATACTGCCCTAACAAACCTCCTATTACAGGACCAATAATAAAACCTAAGCCGAAAGCAGCACCTATTATCCCGAAATTTTGCGCACGTTTTTCAGGAGTACTCACATCTGCTATATAGGCACTGGCTGTGGTAAAGCTGGCTCCGGTAATTCCGGCTAATATTCGCCCAATAAACAGCCAACCAATACTTGGAGCTAAGGCTACTAGTATATAATCAAGACCAAAACCAAACAGCGAAATTAATATTACAGGACGTCTGCCATATTTATCACTCAACCCACCAAAAATTGGCGAAAAAATAAATTGCATGGCGGCAAACGAAAACATCAACCATCCTCCATAAACCGAGGCATCACTCATACCACCTCCTGTTAACTCCATAATTAATTTTGGTATAACGGGAATAATAATACCAAAACCAATTACATCAATCAGTAGGGTAATGAAAATAAAACTTAAGGCCGGTTTTCTTGAAGTCATAACTATAGTTGATAAGTGGAGCAAGATAATGAGAATTTAAAACACAAATCAACACAAACAAAAAAAGCTGCCTCAAGAGAGACAGCTTTAATAAACTATTAATATTATTACTTAGTTAGCAGCTTTTAATTTCTTAGCGGCATCTAATATTTTTGGCAACACATCAAATGCATCACCCACAATACCGTAATCTGCTGCCTTAAAGAAAGGTGCTTCAGGATCTTTGTTGATAGCCACAATTACTTTACTTGAACTAACACCAGCCAAGTGTTGAATAGCACCACTGATACCAATTGCAATATACAAGTTTGGTTTGATGGTAATACCAGTTTGGCCCACGTGTTCACTGTGTGGACGCCAATGCATATCACTTACAGGTTTTGAACAAGCAGTTGCTGCACCTAATACTTGTGCCAACTCTTCAATAATGCCCCAATGCTCAGGACCTTTCATACCACGACCTGCACTAACCACTAATTCGGCTTCTGTTAAAGGAATTTTTCCGGTAACGCGTGAAATTTCAACTGAACTAGAGATAAAATCAGCATCCGTTAAACTACCATCGGCAGTTGTAACACTTGCTGTTTTACCAAAAGTGTTGGTATCAAATGTATTTGGTGTAATGGCTAAAACTTTAACAGCTGTTGTTAAGTTAACATCAGCAAAAGCTTTACCGCTAAATACCGTTTTACGAACCACGAAACCATTACCTGTATTTGGCACAGAAATAACACCTGATGCAATACCAGCTTTTAATTTTGCAGCTACACGACCGGCAATCGCTTTGCCACTATATGTATTAGAAATAATCACTACAGTTGCACCTTCGGCAGCAGCCACAGTTGCAAATGCTTTGGCATAACCTTCGGCATTAAACACTGCTAATTTACTACTGTTTACAGCTACTACTTTATCAGCACCATAATTTCCTAACTCGGCAAGCTTAGCATCATCAACATTACCAATACTAACAGCCACACATGGTGTACCGTTGCTTTGGGCAATACCTGCTGCGTATGAAACCGCTTCGAATGTTGATTTTTTGAAGTTACCGTCAATACTTTCTGCGTATACTAAAATCATAATTTTGTTCTTTAAGGGTTAGATTACTTTAGCTTCGTTGTGTAACAAATCAATTAATTGTTCTGCTTGCTCAGCCGGAATTAATTTAACACCGCCTTTTGCTGCAGGTAATTCAAAACCAACTGTAGCAGATGTTTTTAAATCGCCACTTACTTCAACCACTTTTAATGGTTTGGTACGAGCAGCCATGATGCCACGCATATTAGGTATACGAGGCTCCGTTAATTCTTTTTGTGCGCTTGCCACTAAAGGCAGTTTGCAACTTACTTTTTCTTTACCACCATCAATATCGCGCTCCATGGTTGCAATACCATTTTCCACTTCAATTGTGGTAACTACGTTAACTGATGGTATACCTAACATTTCTGCCAATAAACCACCAACTAAACCACCATTGTAATCAATCGACTCACGTCCGGTTAATATCAAATCAAAATTCTCTGCTTTTGCATAAGCAGTAATTTGCTCGGCTACAAAATAAGCATCAATAGGCTCTGCATTAACACGCACTGCATCGTTTGCACCAATAGCCAGTGCTTTTCTAATGCTTGGTTCAGCATCCGCTAAACCAACGTTTATAGCCGTTACGGTTCCTCCTTGTTTTTCTGTTATTTCTAACGCACGTGTAAGTGCTAATTCATCATAGGGGTTAATGATAAATTGTACGCCCGCTGTGTTAAACTTCGTGTTATTGTCGGTAAAAGTTACCTTCGTAGTTGTGTCGGGCACATTACTGATACAAACTAATATTTTCATATAATTACTTTGCTAAAAAGTGCAGCAAAAGTAACCAAAAAATGTTTTTAACAAATGTCAAATATAAGATTGCAAAAATTAGTCGAAATGCTTGAAAAACAACCCAATGACACGTTTTTAATCTACGCAATGGGAATGGAGTATTTGGGCACAGGTGATTTAAATGTGGCAGAAAAGTACTTTAAACAAGTATTGGAAGTTGACCCACCGCATATAGCCACACATTATCAATTGGGCATTTTGTTTACCCAAACAAACCGTGAAAATGAAGCACAAACTTTTTTAGAGAGGGGATTTGAATTGGCCAAGCAAAAAGGCGATTTAAAAACGCAAAATGAGTTTAGAAGCGCGTTGGATGAGTTATTATATTAATCCACTACTGCTCTACCTTTAATAATTCATCCAACAAACGCGGATAAATATTTTTAAAGAATTGTTGCTCCGCAGTTTTATAGGCATCAATACCAGCATTTTCCGGTGTGGTCTGAAACCCTTTTATTTCCTGCAATCCGTCTCTGAAAATCTCTGCCTGATTTTTATTATCAACCAAACTAACCGACATGTTTAGTGCAGCACTTTGCATATTACCCCAAATAATACCCAAGGGTTTGGTGTTTGATACAAGTTTCAGTAAATAATCGGCCTCTTGTTTATCTGTAACAAAATTACATCCCGCTATTACCAGGTTCTTTTTTAAGAAGGTTTCAAGTGGGTGTGAAGTTAACTTATTCGACAAATTTTGTTCATCGGCTTCAATAAACACTTTTATAGGTGCAACAGAAACCCTAATGGTTGTGCTAGCAGCATCAATATTTTTAAGCACGTTAATCAACGCATAATTAATACTGTCGTTTTTAATAATGCCTTGTACATCCGCTGTTAATCTTAATAACTGAATCGGATCTCTTGCTAATATGCGTGCAACACTAAATGAAGCAATACCACCTTGATCGGTTTGAGTTTGCGCACCAAAATCCATTTTACCTTGTTCCACAACCATTTTCATGGGTAAATAAGGAACCATTAATTTCCCGTTTGATGTATCACTAAAGTAAACTTCCACATCAAACGGATGTTGAATAGGCTTACCTACTTTACCGCTTAATAAATTCACTTTACTTTTAACTGAAATAACATACAACTGTTTTTGTATGGATGAGATCAGCTCGTTAACCAGATGCACATTTTTGCCGCGGTATTCAGTTTGTAAATCTTCGTTTAAATACTCCTGAATGGTGGTTAGTGCTTTTAGTTTTAAGCGCAATACCTGCACATAATTGCTCTTTATGTCTAGTTCATCAGCCCTTGCAAAAAAATCTTCGGCACGGGCCATCGCATTTTGCATTCTTTTCTTACGCATTTCGGCATACTGCGATTTGTTTAAACGCATATATATCCAAAAGTACTCTGCATTTTCCCAGCTATCAACCACCTCGTAATTTTCAATTTCGTTTAGTGCAGTAATTTTTACCATGCTCTCAAATTGCTGTTTAAACTCTGCATTGTTTTGCATTTGTTGTAACACTGAGTTTGATGAAACAGAAACTTTAATCTCAGAAATCAAATCGTTTAACGCTTCTTTTTTTGCCGCTTGCTGATAATTTTGAGTGTTGTTATTTTTTTGCGCAATACCCACGCCCACATAGTACGCATCGTTAACCGGACGTTGGTTTACCCATGTAGGTTTTTTATTGGCTTTGTGCGCTGCACATGAGGCCAACATAAAAACAGCAAATACTATTGGTAAATATTTTGACATGGGTTTGGATTGATGTAATTGACTTTACAGGTAAACAAAAAGAACACGCAGTGAATATTCTACTTGTGTTCTTTTTGTTTGGGTGATGAAGTGAAATTAATTGCCAGCTCTTTCTTTAGCCAACTTCTCCATTTCGCTGTTAAATATCTCTTCAAACTTTTTCTTATCGTAGTCTTGAGCAATTTTT
Organism: Bacteroidota bacterium; assembly: GCA_041302975.1. Classification (GTDB taxonomy): domain Bacteria; phylum Bacteroidota; class Bacteroidia; order UKL13-3; family UKL13-3; genus UBA6183. The sequence goes on along the minus strand of JBFYQC010000168.1, from coordinate 6,716 downwards.
TGGTTTTGACCGATGGCTTTATCCATACCCTCTAGTACAGTTTTTTTGTTCGCTTCAATAGCAACCCAATAAGTATATGTGTTGGTAGTTTCTTTGAAAATCTTCTCTCCAATCACCGCAACATCAGTTAAACTTTGGTTGGTAACCTCACGTGCCAACTCTTCAAATTTGTTACTAAACTCTTGGTTAGTTCCAATCTGACGTTGGTTAGTATATTGTTCAGTTACTTTTTTCATAGTAGTTTGAATCATACCGGCCATTTCGCTTTTTGCATTTTGTAACGCAATTTTTTTAGCAGTAACCATATCAATACTGTTTCCAGATGAACGTGCTCTAAAAGTTTCTTTATTGGTCTCGTAATCTTTGCCAGTAAACGGAACACTGATTTCAGTAGCACCGGTTTGTTTTTCGATAGGTGTACCTTTTTTTGATTTACAAGCGACAGTAACGCTAGCCATTGCACCTAATAATACTGCTGCACTTAGCAGCTTACTTACCTGATTTTTCATAGTAAAAGTTTGTTAAAGTTTGGGTTCAAAATTAATTTATAACTCGACTTAATCAAATGCAATGCCAATTATAAAAAACAGCTTGTAAAAATTTTAAAACCGACTGATTATTAGACACTAAAACAAATCATCTTTTATTTGATGGATGATACTTTGGGTATGCTCGTAACCTGTTTGAAATATTTGTTGAGCAGATGAGACTTTAAACAAATGAAAATCCATAAGTCCGGGTGGCTCAATGTAAACATCGCATTTTGATATATTAGGTTGAACATTTGCGCGAACAGCTAAGTGCATGATTCTGTCCGCATAGTTTCTTATTGAAGTAAATTGTTTGGCTTCACTCACTGGATTAACATTTACACCAATAATATCTTCACAAATGTGTTGCACTGGCTCAACAGGCAAGTTATTCATTAGGCCTCCATCCACGTAAAAATCACCATCAATAAGCATGGGTTTTAGTACCATAGGAATAGCACAACTGGCCATTACTGCAGGCATTAATTCACCCGTATTAAAATAATGTACACGTGCCTTGGTAAAGTTGGTGGCACAAATATGTAAGGGATGTTTTAACTCTTCAAAAGTTTGAGCACGCAATTGTTTTTGCAACGTACGTTTCAAACCATCGGCTTTTAATAAGCCAAATGAGGGTTTGTAAAAGCTAAGTATTTTATAAATATCAAGCTTGGAAAAAATATCAAATATTTCATCAGGTGTATAACCATCTGCATACAAAACACCTACTATACTTCCGGCACTGGTAGATGAAACAACATCCGGAAAAATTCCATTTTCGTTTAATGCTTTCAGAACACCAATGTGTGCAAATCCTCTTGCGCCACCGCCCGAAAGTACAATGCCTAACTTGTATGTCTTTTCAATGTCTGTATGTTTAATCACCCTCGAAATATTATAAAACCATTTGATTAATTAAAAACGAATACCACCTGTTACTGCAACATTTATCATGGTGTGTGCCGCTTTACCTGTTGGTGAGTAACCACTATTTAATTGATAAGGTGTATAAAACTCATTAAACGTTGTACGCACCAATGCTAGATCAACAAAATAAACACCATCATTGTAACCCGCACCAATACTATATGCCTGACGAGTTAAATCATCTTTACTTACACCGGGAATTTCATTTTTATAAGGGCTTGTTACAAAGTTGTAACCCGCACGTAAGCGATACACATCTTTTAATTTCAACTCGGCACCAACACGCACCTGATAGGCTTCTTGATAACTTGCACGTGCACGGCTATTGGCATCACTAAAAGTAAAATCTGTTGCAGTTAATCTTCCTTTTGCATAGTTAACCATATCTGCATCAACCGAAATAAAACCTAAACGTGGATGCATGAGCATGGCACTTGCGGTGTAACGTGCAGGGGTAATTAACTGATACTCGTATGTTCCTTTAGGGCTCTCAACATCAGCAATATCACTGCCAACTTTATACTGGTATTCATCTTTCATGTTAATACGAGAGGCCGTTTGCATCGATAATCCAAATCTAAAAAAATCAATTGGGCGTAATATAAATCCAAACCTACCGGCTACACCTTGTCCTTCTGTATTAACTTCTGTAGTTAAATAGCTCGAACGGTAATAATTGCCTGATGTATCTGAATAAATATTAGAAACTGTATTATCCGGATCACTTTCTGTAAAAACAGATTTATACCTATATCGTACATCATTAAACACTAAACCTGCCCCCAGATATAGTACATTTTCAATATTAATAGAACCAGAAAAGTTATACTCATCCATAGCTCCTCGCTTTTCAATTTTTTGTGTTTGTTTTACGCGGTAATCATTATCACCGTTAAACCATCGCGAATAATATGTATTATTGTTTCCGGCATCAGTTAAGTATGCATTCCAACCCAAATTATAAAACTCAAATTCGGTTCCATCTGCACTAATTTGATTGGATGGAATACCGTTGGATTGCTCAACAAAAAATTGAGAAAGATTACTTTTAGTATTGTAACCTTCCAAAAAAATATTTTGCTGAAAATGGCTGGTGCGGTTATGGCCAAAAGCAAAATTATAATTAATGATCCCTTTATCGGCATCACCATTTAAGCCCGTATTAACTTTACTTAACACCAACCCAAACGATGGAATATTGAAGTTCGTTCTACTCTCATCCAATGTACCTCCTAAAAAATTGCCAGAAGTAAGTGTACCTGTAACTGCTGCAGATAAATGCAGTTCATTTCTGCGGTACAAGCCCAATCCGGCAGGATTTAAGTAGGTTGATGAATAATCGGCACCTACTGCACCAAAAGCACCACCTGCACCTTGTGAGCGCGCTGTTCCTAAGTTATACTGTTGCGAGTAACGTAATATATCTGCTTCGTTTTGTGCTTGAGCATAGGCACTCATTACCAATGCAGCCAACATTAATTTATACTTGTTCATTTGCGTGTTTTTAAAAAATAAAATAACTAACCCTTAATTAACGTGGACGAGAACGTGGTGCATTTCCTCCTCCAGAGCTGCCTCTACTTCCTCCACTAGGTGGTGAAGCTTGTCCGCCACCACTACCTCTAGACGGTGATGGACTGTAGTTGCGTGGTGCAGGTGCTGTTTCACGTGGTGCATCATTTCCTCGGTAAGTAGGCGCATCGTTTCTATTAGGCGTAGGAGCTGTGTTATCTCTACTATTTAATTTTGGTCGGGTTGGGGCAACCTCGCGAGGTTTTGGCGGAGCAACCTCTCTGTAATTTCGCTCTTGATCAACACTTTTAGGATACGAATTATAAGAACGCGGAGTTGTATTTCTGTATTGATTTGGAGCAACGTAAACTGGTTGTCCATCACGGTTAATTAATTGTGCATCATTGCCAGATTTTGGCACAACAACTCTACCTTGATCAGGTTGTGGAGTTTGGGTTTGTCCACCTCTGGGCATGGAAACCCTTCCTCCATCTGCACTTCTTGGCATGCTTGTTCCTGCGCCATCACCTCGTGGGCGATAAGTTCTTGCTGGAGTGTTGTTGTTGTTTTCATATTGGTGATGTCCCCAGCCACCAACGTAATGATGTGGCCTGTGTCCCCAACCATACCAATTGTTGTAACCATATCCCCATGAGTTAAATCCCCACGGATTATATCCCCATGAATTAAAACCCCAAGGGTTGTTAAAACTATTCCATGGCGAACACCAATTATTACCTCCCCAAAATGGATCATAAAAAGAATTGTAATGAGGCCAACCAAATCCGTAACCTGTATTCCAACCGTTGTTCCAGCCATTGTTCCAGCCATTGTTCCAACCCATTCCTACGCCCCAACCGGTAAATGTATTCCAGCCAACTGATAAACTTGGTTGACCCCAGCGGTTAAAACGTCCAGGGCGTGTATAATATCCTCCATAATTCCCTGCATATTGCCTGCGTAATAAACTCGCCTCACTGGCTTCTTCTTCGTAACCCGCGTAAGGCACTGTGCTCAAAAATTCATCATTGCTAACAGCCGCCTCTTCATTTTCACGTTGCTGTGCTTCTTTGTATCTTTTATAACCTTCGGCAGCATTAGGGTTGGTATAATCCCTTCCATCGTTGTTTGGGTTAGGTTGATAGTCTTCCTGTATTTGATTACCATTACCGTATTGTGGCGGATTGTTTTTAATAATCTCGTTCACATCTACTTCGGGTACATAAACGGGTTTACCTCCTGCTGCCTTACGTGAGTAGTAAACATCATCCTCAAACCTGTTTAACACACCCTGAGGAGCATTACACGAAACCAATGTAATGGCCACAATAATTAGGGTAGAAAAGATATTTAATTTTGGATATGGCATAATTCTGTGTTTTATAGCTGTGAAAATATAATTTTGTTGCCGTTTTCAACTTATAGACAAATACTATTCCAAAAACTCCTACCAAATGGATAATAAAAAAGTAAAAAGAAGCGATGACTATAGTGCATGGTACAATAATTTAGTTAAATCTGCTGATTTAGCAGAACATTCGGCCGTTAAAGGTTGTATGGTAATTAAACCTTATGGCTACGCCATTTGGGAAAAAATGCAAGCAGAACTAGACAAACGTTTTAAAGAAACAGGACATCAAAACGCCTATTTTCCATTATTTATACCAAAATCATTTTTTAGTAAAGAAGCCAGCCACGTGGATGGTTTTGCCAAAGAATGCGCTGTTGTGACTCACTACAGATTAAAAACTGCCGAAAATGGAGAGATTGTGGTTGACGAATCGGCTAAGTTAGAAGAAGAGCTCATTGTGCGCCCGACTTCTGAAACCATTATTTGGAATACCTACCGCGATTGGATTAAGTCTCATCGCGATTTACCCATTTTGGTGAACCAATGGGCTAACGTGGTGAGGTGGGAAATGCGTACCCGTTTGTTTTTGCGTACTACTGAATTTTTGTGGCAAGAAGGACATACCGCACACGCAACCTCTGATGAGGCCATTGCAGAAACGAAACAAATGTTGGAAGTATACGCTGATTTTGCAGAAAATATTTTAGCTGTACCTGTTATAAAAGGCGTTAAAACTGCTAACGAACGTTTTGCCGGTGCATTAGAAACTTATTGCATTGAAGGTTTAATGCAAGATGGCAAAGCCTTGCAAATGGGTACATCACATTTTTTAGGACAAAATTTTGCCAAAGCCTTTGATGTAAAATATGCTACCAAAGAAAACAAACAAGAATATGTTTGGGCTACTTCTTGGGGTGTATCAACCCGATTAATGGGTGCTTTAATTATGAGCCACAGTGATGATGAGGGTTTAATTTTACCTCCAAATTTAGCGCCTATACAAGTGGTGATTGTTCCTATTACCGGAAAAAAAGAAGATGAAAAAGAATTGGTATTAAACAAAGCCAAAGACATTCAAGCGGCTTTGCGTAAAAGAGGTATATCGGTAAAGTTAGACGACCGTGATAATACAACTCCTGGTTTTAAATTTGCCGAATACGAATTAAAAGGTGTACCTGTGCGTATTGCTATTGGTCCGCGCGATGTGGCCAACGAAAGTGTGGAAGTTGCCCGCAGAGACACCAAAGAAAAACAAGTAATGAGCAGTATTGATATTGACCATAAAATAGAACACTTGTTGTCTCAAATTCAAACCAACATTTACCAAAAAGCATTGGATTATCGTGACCAACACATACACAACGTAAACACTTGGGATGAGTTTATGGATGCATTAGAAAACAAAACAGGTTTTGTAAGTGCGCATTGGGATGGTACAACTGAAACAGAAATAAAAATTAAAGAATTAACCAAAGCAACCATTCGTTGTATTCCGCTTAATAATGCGCAAGAAAATGGCAAATGCGTTTTAACAGGAGCCCCAAGCACACAACGCGTATTGTTTGCAAAAGCTTACTAATACTACAAAACATTTTACCCAACAATGCGTTAAAAGTGAATTATGAGTGAATCAAAAATAAATAGCATACACGAATTACTTTGTAAAAAATCATCAACAAAGCAATTGGTGTTTAATTTAACTCAAACAATATTTAGAGACCTTAAAATGGTGATGCGCGATATTGAATCTGAGTTAGGGCCAAAGCTTGGAAGTAATGCTCCAAATGTTGAGGTGAAATATATGGATAGGGGCGACTTTGAGGCACATCTAAAGTTTAGCGGTGATACGTTGGTTATTATGATGCACACAAACGTTTTCGATTTTGACAACGAACACTACATTACCAAAAGTCCATATGTAAAAGAAGACCCACTTCGTGAGTTTTGCGGCATGATTCAGATATATAATTTCCTTTCAGACTCTATAAAGTATAACCGTGAACATGACATGGGTTATCTTATAGCCAGGATCTTTATAAATAAAGATGAACACTTTTTTATAGATGGCAAAAGACCGCTTTCTTTTATGTTTGATGATTTATCCAAGAACATTATTACCAAAGAAACATTACGTCAAATTATCGAAGAGGCCATGTTATTTTGTTTAAACTTCGACTTGATTGCCCCGCCAACTGATGCCATTAACTACATTACTGTTGAGCAAAAAAACATCATGAGTTACAGCAGTGGAATGCCAACCGGAAAATTATTGGGCTTTACCATGCAACGTGACGAGAATAACCCAACGTTGTAATTTGTTTTAAACTAATTTTTAAAAAGCCACAGGAAAATTTTCTGTGGTTTTTTGTTTAAACAGATGAAAGTATTGTTTATTG
>JBFYQC010000167.1:0-3169 GCA_041302975.1 Bacteroidota bacterium | reverse complement strand
GTTTTCTAACGATTAATAAAATTTTCTTAAATGTATTTACTGCTTTAATTTGCGGCATGAATCAAAACAAGGATTTACAGCAATCTCCAATAATTATATCTTTTATTCATTTACCTATTTTTCTTTTTGCCATTAGTCAAAGCCAAAATATAAACTGGCTAGATACTGCTTTGTTTTTTGTGATGATGTTTATTCTGGTTCATCCATCCATCCAAATGCAAGTTGCTTATGCCAATATGCAGCTATCCAAATGCGATATTGCAGAAACTGAGCAGGGCAAAAAGCTTTTTAAAATCAGCACAGCAATGGATGGATTGGCTGTAATTGTATCTGCGATTATTTTATCGCTTGAAGTTGGCGTGGGTGTACTTACCTATTTATTATTATCTAAATTGAACAACAGCAATCCCATCAGGTTAAAAAGATATGCCATTTTATCATGGTTATTAATCATGGCCATTCAAGGTGTTTTATTGTTTGCCTTAACACAATATGCTTGCGGTAAAATAATGTTAATTACCAATTTTCTTGCGTTACAAGCAAGTGCATTTTTTGTTGGATTTGTATTCCCGCTATCACAAATGTACACCCAAACAAACGATGCAAACAGAGGTGATCTAACCATAAGTTTACGCCTTGGCATTAAAGGTACTTTTACTTTAAGTTTAGTAATGTTTTTGGTTGCAGTTTCGTTTATGGGGTTACATTTTTACAACACCAAACACCTATTTCATTTCTATTTGTTCTTGCTGTTCTTATCACCGGTAGCGGCCTATTTTTTTTGGTGGAAAAAAAATACCAAACTTCAACCCTTGGTGGCCAATTATACCTTTACGCGATTATTTATTATCATCAATACCGTTTGCATGAGCTTGTTTTCTCTATTAGTTATTTACCTGAATCATTTTGCCAAATAAACCTTTTAGCATTTAGGTTGTTTGATGTAATATGAAACATTATGTAATAGTTGGCGCAAGCAGCGGTATTGGTTTTGAATTAGCAAAAACGTTAAGTTTATTAAATAACATTACTGCGCTTAGCAGAAGTGAAAAAGAGGTAAACAGCCTATCCAACACCACTTATTATTCAGTAGATATTAGTGAAGAGAATCCAACTTTTCCAGTTTTAGATAAGCCTGTTGATGGATTAATTTATTGCCCCGGAACCATCAATTTAAAGCCATTTCGCTCGTTACGTGTAGAAGATTATTTAAACGAGTGGAACATTAACTTTTTAGGAGCAGTAAAAACAATCAAACATTTTTTACCCAATTTACATCAAGCAGAAAATCCTAATATTGTTTTGTTCAGCACTGTAGCTGTTCAAACCGGAATGGCTTTTCATGCAAGTATTGCTGCAGCAAAAGGAGCAGTAGAGGGTCTAACCAGAAGTTTAGCTGCTGAATTCGCTCCAAAAATTAGGGTAAATGCGATTGCGCCTTCATTAACCAATACTCCGCTTGCCGATAAACTAGTTAATGCAGAAGCTAAACTTAAAAGTGCCGAAGAACGTCATCCGCTTAAAAAAATTGGGCAACCTAATGACATATCAAATGCAGTTTTGTACTTGCTAAATGCTAACTGGGTAACAGGCCAAATTATGAGCGTAGATGGAGGTATGAGTGCATTAAGATAGGCGCTGAAAACAGCTTATCAAATTACAATATCTAATCTATTCCTGAAATGAAAATTACTTTTTCCTTAGAAGATATTCTCCAAATGGAGAAACAACCACGTACCAATTTAATCAATTCGTTACCGGGTATTCGTGCTGCTAATTTAATTGGCACTTGTAGCAGTAGTGGTGAAACCAATTTGGCCATCTTTAATTCCGTAATACATATAGGTGCGCATCCTCCCTATATGGGGTTTCTTATGCGTCCGGTTACCGTGCCAAGAGGTACTTATCAAAACATAAAAGACACTGGGCATTTTACCATCAATCAGGTAAACGAAAAAATCTACAAACAAGCACACCAAACCTCAGCTAGGTATGAGGGTTCCGAATTTGAAGCTACAGGGTTAACTCCTGAATTTACATTAACTTTAAAAGCGCCTTACGTTAGAGAAAGTAAAGTAAAAATAGGCTTACGTTTTATTGAAGAACAATACATTAAAGTAAACGACACCATTTTAATGATTGGCGAAATACAAGAAGTTATTTTGGAAGAAAATTACCTAAATGAATCAAACATTATACAACTGCAACAAGCAGAATCCATAGGTGTTAATGGTTTAGAAACCTACTACAAAGTAGAAAAAATAGCTGAACTGCCTTATGCAAAACCTGATGGAAATATTTTAAAGTAACCAAGTTCTTGCATGAAAACTTTACGTTTAATCCTAGGCGATCAACTTAACCACAATCATCCTTGGTTTAAAGAGATTGATAACAATGTAGTGTATTGTCTTTTTGAAATGAGGCAAGAAACAGATTACGTTAAACATCACATTCAAAAAATTGCCGGCTTCTTTGCAACCATGCGAAACTTTGCTTCAGAACTAGTAAAATTAGGGCATGAGGTAATTTATTATAAAATTAACGACAAAGAAAATACCCAATTGTTGGTTGAGAATTTGCAACTCATCATCAACCAAAAAAACATTAGTAAATTTGAGTACCAATTGCCTGACGAATATAGGCTTGATAAACAGCTACAGGATTATTGTAATCAACTTTCCATTGCATATTCGGTTACAGATACTGCCCATTTTTTAAGTACACGTAATGATGTAAAAAATTTGTTTGAAGGTAAAAAACAAATAATGATGGAAACTTTTTACAGAAGTATGCGTAAGCGTTACCACTTATTAATGGATGGAGAAAAACCAATTGGCGGACAATGGAATTATGATGAGGATAACCGCAAAAAATGGAAAGGCACACCTGCTGCACCCAAACACAATTTGTTAAAAATTGATATAAGTGATGTAGTAAAAGATATTGAAAAGAGTGGTGCTACCTATTTTGGCAATATTAACTCAAAGGCATTTACATGGCCTATTACTAGACATGATGCATTAGGATTATTGGAGTATTTTGTTGAAGAGAGTTTACCATACTTTGGTCACTTTCAAGATGCGATGAGTACTAAAGAAAACTATTTATTTCATTCACGATTATCGTTTGCATTAAACATCAAATTAATTTCGCCATTAGAAGTCGTTCA
>JBFYQC010000166.1:0-9717 GCA_041302975.1 Bacteroidota bacterium | reverse complement strand
CAAATTGGGTAACTACACGATAACGTATACAGTACGTGATGGCTCAAACAACTCAACAAGTGTTGTACGACAAGTAAATGTAGTAGACCGCATAGCGCCTGTGATAGAGTTATTGGGAAGTAATCCATTAGACATGTCAAGATTCCAAGACTATGCAGAACCTGGTTTCCGTATTACAGATAATTACGAAACAGATGAACAATTACGTTCGAATGTAGTAATTACAAGTGACTTAGGGAAACGTAATGACACACTTTGGGCAGAGCTAAGTGGCTGGAAATATGTTCGTTATAAGGTTGTAGATCAATCGGGTAATGAATCAGAAACAGTGGAACGTAATATTCGCGTATTGGTAACATCATTAGATGAGGTAGCAAACGAAACAAACGTAAGTATTTATCCCAACCCGAGCAGTGGTAAATTTACCATTAGTACAAAAGAAACAATAACAGGGAAAACAGAAGTAACCATGTACAACGTATTGGGAGCCAAAGTATACAGTCAAAGTATAAACATGAATGGTAAAACAGCAGATATAGCAGCAGAAGGATTACCATCAGGTATTTACTTGTTACAGTTAACTAACAACGGTAAACAATATACACAGCGTGTAACGATAAAATAATCGTAAGATAAATAACAAAAAAGTCCGTTTCTAATTTAGAAACGGACTTTTTTGTTTAAAACTATTTGTATGAGCTAAACAAAAAAAGCATTTAGTTTTAAGATACTAAATGCTTTTTATAGGAAACTAAAAAATGTTAAGCTCCAACCAATGTTTTATAGTCATTGGCATTCATTAATTCAGAAACTTCATTTTGGTTAAATCCTGTTAATTTTACCATCCAACCCTCACCGTATGCATCACTATTTACAAGTTCTGGGGCATTTTCTAATTCTCCATTAAATTCAGTAACAGTTCCACTCAATGGAGAAAATAAGTCAGAAACAGTTTTAACAGCTTCTACAGTACCGAACACATCGTGTTGGGCAACAGATTTACCAACAGTATTGATGTCAACATAAACAATGTCGCCCAACTCGTGTTGAGCAAAGTCTGTAATTCCAATAATAGCAGTATCGCCTTCAATGCGCACCCACTCATGGTCTTTTGTGTACAATAAATTATCAGGAAAATTCATAACTAATAGGTTGTTAATTTTTGGCTAAATTAAGTGTTGTGTGTGAATTAAAAAACAAATGGGTTAAAACTTTTCTCAGGTTTTGAGATATCAATAAGCAGTATTACTTTATATAATGAATGTTGGTATATTGCGGGCATGAGCGGTAAACTTTATTTGGTGCCAACACCAATAGGCAACTTAGAGGATATAACGTTAAGGGCACTTCGTATTTTAAAGGAAGTAGATGCAATTTTGGCTGAAGATACTAGACAAAGTATTAAGCTATTAAAGCATTATGCTATTGAGAAGCAATTAATACCCTACCACATGCATAATGAACATCGTGAGTTGACACGCTTTGTTGATATGTTGCAAAGTGGTAAAACATTGGCTTTAGTTAGCGATGCAGGCACGCCTGCAATTAGCGATCCTGGATTTTTGTTGGTACGTGAGTGTTTACGAGAAAAAATTGCTGTTGAGTGTTTGCCAGGTGCAACGGCCTTTGTTCCTGCTTTGGTAAAAAGTGGTTTACCTAGTAGTAGTTTTTGTTTTGAAGGCTTCTTGCCAGATAAAAAGGGTCGTCAAACCAAAATTAAATTGTTGAGTAAAGAACCTCGTACCATAATATTGTATGAATCACCGCATCGTTTGATTAAATGTTTAAACCAATTGAAGGAGTTTTTTGGTGGCGAAAGACAAGCATCGGTATCACGGGAACTCACAAAGATGTTTGAAGAAACAGTTAATGGTACAATAGATGAACTAATTGCACATTACGAGGCAAAACCTCCTAAAGGAGAGATTGTAATGATAATCAGTGGTTATGTAGATGTTTAGTTTTTAAATAACGATTTTACGGTATTTAATTTTCTTTGGGTTTCTTCCCATTCTTTTTCTGCATTACTTCCGCTTGTAATGCCTGCACCTGCATATAAAAGTGCATGGTTGTTAAAAAGCTCGGCACACCTCAGATTTACAAAAAGTTCAAGATTATTGCTCGGCCATTGCATACCAATAAAGCCACTATAAAACCTGCGTTCCATTTTTTCGTTTTCTGCAATAAATAAACTTGCTTCAAATTGCGGTAAACCGCAAACAGCAGGTGTTGGGTTTAAATCACTTAATAATTTGTGAAGTTTTGTTTTTAATAAATCAGGTGTAAGTTTTACATTAAACACGCTGCGCAAATGACTGACATCTCCTGCAATTATAGTTTCTAAATCACTAGTCGTAAATTTCTTAAAGCCGTGTTGTTTAAAAATGTTACGAATAAAAAATTCAATCATGCCTTGTTCATCGTACTCCTTATCAGTCCAACTTGAACTACTATTTGTCGACATAGTTCCAGCTAATGCAACAGTTTCTAGAGCATTATTTGTTACCGATAAAAGTTTTTCAGGAGTAGCGCCTATCCAACTTCCTACATCGTTTATGCTAAAATAATATACCGCGGCATCAGGGTATTTAGTTGTAGCGTCAATAAATAATTGTGCAGGATCTATAACTTTTTCACAATGCAAATTTTCACACCTTGCAGCCACAACTTTATCAAACTTATCATATTCGATACTTGAAATAATGCTATTTACGTAATTTTTGTAAAAAGTCTCATCTGCATAAAAGTTATGGTTCAATGTATTTTTATAAAACGAATCATTTATACTTAGATTTTGAGTAGGCAATTGTCCGAAAATACAATTATTGTTTTTGTATACAGCATCACTAATGAAACTGTATGCTCTATCTCCAGCACTGTAAGGAGAGCAAATAAAGATTGGGCGATCTAATGTATTTTGGTATTCAACTCGAAGCATTTTTGGAGTTTCAGATGCATAAAAATAATAAGCATCGTTACTTTTGGGTAACCGCATTGCTGCAAAATTACAGCCTAACTGTTTGGCTTGGTTAAACCTTTGGTGGATTAAATCCGCGTTCATCTTTTTTTAGTTCAATAACAGCCATTGTTAAGCGGCTAATACAATTAAGTTTACCTTTTTCATCGGTAATTTTTATTTCCCAAACTTGTGTTGTTCTGCCAAGGTGAATAGGTTTGGCTGTTCCGTATACATAACCTTTTCCTTCATGGGCACTTCGAACATGGTTTGCGTTAATATCCAATCCAACCGCTACATACTTGGATCTATCTAATGCAAGATTAGCGGCTAAACTACCTACAGTTTCTGCTAAAACACAATATGCTCCTCCATTAACTATGCGTAAGGGCTGAACTGTTCTGTGATCAATAGGCATCCGCGCAGTTAAATAACTTTCACCAAACTCTATAAATTCAATGCCAATGTACTCGGCCATGGTGTTTTCATTCCGCTTGTTGATTTCTTTAAGCGTAACACCTTCCATATTCACAAATGTCATTTTGTTAAAATTTGATGCAAATTAAGATATTAATAAGGTAAGTGCTTCACAATTTTACTAAAAAGCTCATCTTGCTTAAAAGGTTTTGTAATTAAATCATTCATCCCTGTTTTTAAAACCTTAATTTTTGTTTCTTCAAACGCATCGGCAGTAAGCGCAATAATGGGTATTTTAGGGTTTCTTATATTATCTTTACCTGATCTAATATGTTTCGTGGCTTCGTAACCACTCATTTCGGGCATTTGTAAATCCATTAATACTAAATCAAAAGAATTGTTTTTCAGTATTGTTAATGCTTCTAAACCATTTTCTGCAAGCTTAACATCTGCATTCCATTTTTTTAATATTTGAGTGGCTAAAAATTGATTCATGCTGTTGTCTTCAACCAATAGTATGCGTGCTCCATCTAAAGATCTATTAACTATACTAGCAGCAGAGGAAGAAGGTGCCAGTATTTTCGGAAGCGTTAACGTATTTGAACTTTGATTCCCTTTTGCGAATGTGAGCTCAAAATAAAATGTAGAGCCTTTCCCAATATCGCTTACTAACCATATTTTTCCGCCTTGTAATTCTATGAGGTTTTTAGTAATTGCTAATCCAAGTCCGGTACCTCCAAATTTCCTTGAAGTGTCTGAATAGGCTTGATTAAAACTCTCAAAGATGGATTTTTGTTTATTTTTGGAAATACCAATACCAGTATCAATAACACTAAATTCAAGAGTACAATTGTCACTCCTATCTTCTTTAACTTTAATTTGAATACTAATTATTCCTGTGTGTGTAAACTTGAGTGCATTACCAATCAGGTTAACTAGGATTTGGTTCAACCTATGCGAATCGCCAATGATTAATTTTGGTATATTTTCATCGATTTTAGTGATGAGGTTTATCCCTTTTTCTTTGGCCAAGTGAAGAAAAGATTTTTTTAGTTCATTAAGTTGTTCTGCTAAGTTAAAAGAGATTTGTTCCAGTGTGATTTTTCCAGCTTCAATTTTGCTGAAGTCGAGGATATCATTAATGATAAACAATAAATTATCAGCAGAGTATTTTATCGATTTGAGATACTCAATATTTTGAGGTTGCTCTATCCTTTGCATTAATAATTCCGTTATACCCACGATAGCATTCATTGGTGTTCTTATCTCGTGGCTCATATTTGACAAAAAATCCGATTTTGCACTTGCTGCTTGTAAAGCATCATCTTTTACTTTTAATAATGCTAATTCATTTATTTTTTTATCTGAAATATCTTGAGAAAAGACAGCTACTCCGTTAATTTTCCCATTTTCACTGACAATAGGGTTATAAGATATTTGCATATAAATTTGCCTATCAGAAACATCATAAATTTCTTCTATAGTAAAAGATTCCCCTAATAATGCTTTTTTTATGTTGTTGATTTCATTCTCGGGATTGTTCTTTAAATTTAGATAATTGAGTATTGTGCTTCCAATACTGATGTCATAATTATAAACTTGCTTAATAAAGCTTACATGTGATTGATTATATGCGGTATAGCAAAATTTGTTATCTATTGCAAAAATAGATTCTGAACTGCTTTCAAGCACAGCTTTTTGCGTGGCAAGCTGTTCTTCAAGTTTGTTCTCGGCCAATTCTTTGGCTTGTTCTATTTCTTTAAACATTGTCACATCTCTGGCTACAACATGAGATCCTGTATATATTCCATCTTTAATAATAAGTTGTACATTTTGGCCTAACCATACGGTTCTTTTATCTTTTGTAAAAATAGGAAATTCTAGATAGGTTAGTTTAATATAATCTTCTCTCTGTTTGTTGTAAAATGCAATAACATTTTCTTTATAATCGTCTCTTACAAATTCTATATATCGCTTTTGAGTTAGTTCGTCTAATGTATATCCTGTAAGGTCTAAGCCTGCTTGGTTAGAATATGTAAAATACCCTTCAGGATTGGTTTGAAAGAATAAATCTTTTGCAGCTTCAATAAATGTTCTGAAATTCTCTTCACGTGCTATTAGCAATTCTTCATTTAGCTTTTTATGGTGGATATCAATGATTGAACCTACCATTTTTAAAGGCTTTCCATTATTGTCTCTGTTAGTTTGCCCACTTGCTAAAAACCATTTATAACTACCATCTTTAGTTCTAATACGGTACTCTACCATGTATGGTTCGTTATCTTCAGTGTGTTTCTTTATAGTTTCTTCAAAAAGAGGCATATCTTCTGGATGAAGCATTTCTAAAAAAGCTTCATACGATGACTCTATTTCTTGGTCTTGATAGCCTAATAACTCATAATATTTTGAAGACCACCAAACAATACCATCTTCAATATTAACCCATTCCCAAACCCCTGCAGCAGTGCTCTTTATTGCTAGTTCATATCTTAATTCACTCTCTAATAATTTAATTTCTGCAAGTTTACGTGCTGTAATATCGGTTACTATGCCTTCAAAAAAAGTAACTTCACCATCATTATTTTTTTTAATAAATGTTCTTTCTTCTACCCAAATCAAATCTTTGTTTTTATGTTCTATTTTATATTCACTTATAATTTGATTGGCATTGCTTGATCTTGCATTAATTATCTGGTTTGATAAGACACTTCGATCTTCGGTTGAAATTAAAATATTATAAGAAGAATTATTGTTGGTTAATTCGACTGAGTTATAGCCTAAAACTTGTAAAACATTTGTCGAAACATAAAGTATACTTCTTTCTTCATTTGGAAGCCATTTAAATATAACAGATGGGCTATTGGTAATTATGGTTTCAGCTGTTTGCTGATTTTCTTCTTGTTGTTTTTTTTGTGTTATATTTTGTGCAATGCCTATGTATCCTTTTATCTCCCCATTATCATCTTTAATATTATTAATTGTAAGTAGAACTGTTATAGGCTGTTTGCTTTTAGTAATGTATGTCCATTCGCTTATATTAGTTAGGCCAATTCGATTTTTAAATACAAATGTTTCAAAACCAGGATTTAAGTTAGTGTTGTATTTATGGTTAATTTCCTCAGTTCTTTTTTCAACTTCATTTATATCATGAAAAATCATTGGTGTTACTTTGCCAAGTAATTCATCTGCTTTGTATCCAAGCATTTGTTCTGCACCTTTATTAAACTCGATTATTATACCCTCTTTGTTAACTGCTATAATTGCATAGTTGGTGCTGTCAAGCACTTGTCTTTGAAAAACTCTGGTTGCTAATAATTTTGCATTCAGTCTGATTTTATCTGCTATTTCTGCATGTAATGATTCTGCCGATTTTAATAGAGATTTTACAGTATTATAACCATATATGCTAAATAAAATTAACACAATTCCTCTCGAAAATATATTAGCCATTGGTTGGTCTTGTATAAATGCAGTCAACATTCCTGTTAATACATTTAAAGCAATAAGGAGTAATTGGTGTTTAAGATCTGATACCAAAAACAAAACCTGAAATATGATTATCAAGTGAAATAGCCATATTGGTGCATTATGGCCTATACTTTGAGCAAATGTTAGGGAGAGTATGGTTATTGAAAGAATAATTAGAATTCCAGATTCTGGGTTTTGAGATTTTATAAATTGCCTGGCAGAATAATAAAATAATGTACTAACTAAACAACAAAAAAGAATAGCCCAATAGTAATTTGTAGCGTAAACAATATTTACAACAGAAAATACTGCCAAAAAAGAAAGTACTACGGTATTTTGCTTTAGATATAAAGTAAGCTTTAGTTTTTGGTTGTGCGGCATGCTTACGCGTTATTTATTTTCGTAAAATTAAGTATATTTAATTAAATAAAAATCTGCAATTTTGCTCTATTAATGGTTAAAAAAGAACTTTTTATTGTGCGCCATGGCGAAACTGATTTTAATCGCCAAAATATTGTTCAGGGGAGTGGGGTTGACAAGGAACTTAATGAGTTGGGCTATCATCAGGCCAAACGTTTTTACGAGTATTACAAACATATCCATTTTCAGCATGTGTTTACCTCTGCTTTAGTTCGTACCCACCAAAGTGTAATGAACTTTATAGAAACTGGAATTAAGCATACCATTATACCTGAGTTAAACGAAATAAGCTGGGGCGATTTTGAGGGTAAACTCCAAACACCTGAGCAAAAAGCCATTTATTGGGAAACCGTTAATCATTGGAATAATGGAAACTTACATGCCAAAATTATCAATGGCGAAAGTCCCATTGAAATGCAGGAAAGGCAAAAGATTGCATTACAACATATACTAAAATCCGAAGAAGAATTAATTTTGATTTGTATGCATGGTAGGGCTATGAAAAGTTTTTTGTGTTTGATGTTAGATTTGCCCTTAACCCAAATGGAGCAATTTCAGCATACCAATTTATGTTTATACCACTTGCAATATGATGGTAATAAATTTGAATTACTTAAAGCAAATGATACAATCCACCTATTATAATTTAATATGAAAAAAATATTGACTACAATGGCTTTGGCTACAATTATTATTGGAAACAATTCATACGCACAACAAACAATGAAACAGTTGAAATATCCGAATACCCCAAAAGGTAATGTGGTTGATGATTATTATGGTGTTAAAATTAACGACCCATACCAATGGTTAGAGAATGATACGGCAGCAGATGTTAATGCTTGGGTTGATGAACAAAATAAGTTTACCCAAGACTATTTTTCACAAATCCCCTTTAGAGATAAAATTAAATCACGCTTAACAGAGATATGGAACTATCCAAAATACAGTTCTCCATTTAAAGAAGGCGATTATTATTACTTTTTTAAAAACGATGGACTTCAGAATCAAAGTGTATTGTATCGTCAAAAAGGATTTAGCGGTAATCCAGAAGTTTTCATCGACCCAAATAAGTTAAGTACAGACGGAACGTCATCATTGGCCAGTTTAACATTTAGTAAAGATCATAAATTTTGTGCAGTAGGCATTGCACAAAGCGGTAGCGATTGGAATGAAATTTTCGTAATGGATGTATCAACTAAACAAAAAACAACAGATTTAATTAAATGGGTGAAATTTAGCGGTGCTACTTGGTACAAAAATGGTTTTTATTATAGTCGTTATGATGAGCCAACTAAAGGTAAAGAATATAGTAACGCAAATGAATTCATGAAAATTTATTACCACGAGTTAGGTAAATCACAACAAGATGATAAACTGATTTACGAAGACAAGGCTCATCCTTTACGTTATTTTAATGCCGGTGTAACCGAAGATGAAAGGTATTTATATATAAATGTAAGTGAAGGAACTAGTGGCTCGGAGATTTTGGTGTGCAACTTAACGCAACCAAATTGTAAATTCATTACCTTGTTTAAAGGGTTTGAAAATAACTATAGTATAATTGATAATATTGGCGATAGAATTTTAGCTTTAACAGATTTTGGTGCACCGCGTTATCGTTTGGTTTCTGTTGATCCTTTAAATCCAGAGTCTAAGAACTGGAAAGATATTATTCCTCAAGTAACAGATTTATTAGAAGGAGTTTCTACTTGTGGAGGTAAGCTTTTTGCTACTTATTTAAAAGATGCAAGCACACGTTTGTATAGTTTTGAAATGAACGGACAAAACAAAAAAGAAATTATACTTCCGGGTATTGGAACCGCAAGTGGAATAAGTGGCAAAATAGATGATAAAGAAGCATTTTATACCTTTACCTCATTTACCAATCCAGGAGAAATTTATCGTTATGAGTTAAATACAGGCAAATCAGAATTATTCCGCAAAACAGAGGTAAAGTTTAATGCCAACGATTTTGAAACCAAACAGGTATTTTATCCATCAAAAGATGGAACTAAAATCCCGATGTTTATTATGCATAAAAGAGGATTGAAGTTAGATGGCAATAACCCAACCTTATTGTATGCATATGGTGGATTTAACATTTCGCTAACACCATCGTTTAGTGTTTCACGTATTATGTTTTTAGAAAACGGTGGTGTATATGCCATTGCTAATTTACGTGGAGGAGGAGAGTATGGCGAAGATTGGCACAAGGCCGGTATGCTTGAGAAAAAGCAAAATGTGTTTGATGATTTTATTGCAGCATCAGAGTACTTAATAAAGGAAAAATATACCTCATCGGATAAACTTGCTATTAATGGTGGAAGTAATGGAGGGTTATTAGTGGGTGCTTGCATGACGCAAAGACCTGAATTATTTAAGGTAGCTTTACCTGCTGTTGGTGTGTTGGATATGTTAAAGTACCACAAGTTTACCATTGGTTGGGGTTGGGC
>JBFYQC010000165.1:0-5896 GCA_041302975.1 Bacteroidota bacterium | reverse complement strand
CGTTGAATCAAAAATTTAACATCCTCATTTACAAAAGTAATTCCGATAGTTATCGGAACCGTTGTTAAATTTTTAATGGGCCTTGATTAATCACTTTTGTAACGGTCTTCCTAATTTAATTACCTTTTAAGCTTGTTAGAGTCTAAACTAGACTTTTGAATGCGCATTTTAAACTGTTAAAAACATGCTAATTATTAAGCACTTAAAACTACACATTCCGCCTAAAACTGACAACGCTCGTTTGCGGAGTCCACTATTAAAACGTTTAAAAGTGCTGATAGTTGCCAAAACCAATTTGTTAGCACAGATTTTACAACACCTTAACAAACAAATATACAAAATATTCACTAATCGATTTTTTAAAAGCAATGTTTTTATTGACAAAAGTCCCTTTTTTTTAACATAAAAGTCAGATTATTTGGTATTTGAATCTAATGATGGCCCTTCGACACATTTCGGCACATTTCGACACATTTCGACACATTTCGACAAGCTCAATGGAACAGCTCAATGGAACAGCTCAATGGAACAGCTCAATGGGGGCAGCTCAGGGTAAAATTGGATGATGTGCGATTTTTTAACACAAAGTTCGCAAAGGTGACACAGAGGTCTCGAAGGGGTTTATAAATTAGACATAAGACCAAAAGACAGGAGACAGGAGACAATGCTAGCAGTAGACGTTACGTGAACACTGTATTTAAAAAATATTTTTTTGACACAAAGGAGTTAGGAATTGTGGCCCCTCGACACATTTCGGCACATTTCGACACATTTCGACAAGCTCAATGGAACAGCTCAATGGGGGCAGCTCAGGGTAAAATTGGATGATGGGTGATTTTTTAACACAAAGTTCACGGAGGTGACACAGAGGTCGCGAAGGGATTTATAATTTAGACATCAGACCAAAAGACAGGAGACATCAGACGGTAGTAAGCAAAAATCAAGAAAGCCCAATTATAGTATGTTTCATCAAATGTATAATCAAAAAAAATAGCTACCACATTAAAGTGATAGATATTCTATGAAATCATATCTGAATTCATTATATTTGTGTAAACAATTAATAGTTAGGGTTATGACACTACATCCACAATATGTTACTGATAGTAATGGTAAAGCTGTTTCGGTTCTTCTTCCTATGAAAGAATTTAAGAGTATTCTTGAAGAGCTTGAGGACCTTGAGGATATTAAGCTATACGATAAAGCTAAAAAAAATGATGATGGTGTTCGTATTCCTATGGATGAAGCATTCAGAAAAATCGAAGCTAAACGTAAACAAAAAAATTGATGGGCTATACGCTAAATTTTAGCAAACGAGCTTTTAAAGAGTTAGCAAAAATCAATGAACCTTATTACACCAGCATCAAAGTTGCTATTACTAACTTAACTGACAATCCAAGACCTCCAGGTTACAGAAAACTAAAAGGTCGTGATGGTTACCGCATAAGAGTTGGCGACTATCGAATCATTTACGCTATTTTTGATTCTGAACTAGTAGTTGATGTTATTGATTTAGGTCATCGTAAAAACATTTACGAATAATCCATCATCCAAACATACCAACCCTATCCATCCTCTCCACTAGACTTGCACCGCGAAGCAGCTACGAAGTTAATCCAGCACTTATTTTGACCTTTAAGACTGGATAAAATTGGATGATGTGCGATTTTTTAACACAAAGTTCGCTGAGGTGGCGCAGAGGTCTCGAAGGGATTTTGAAATTAGACATCAGACCAATAGACAGGAGACATCAGACAATACAGGATATATACCGCAGGAAAACATTTCCAGCGGAGCCTTTCGTTTTTGTATTTTTTTGTACGCATCGTCTAGCCATTTTGTTACTATTAGCAACGACACACTTATTATTGGAAACCTACGCGAGAACAGTTTAAAAGCAGAATGTTTATTTCAAATTTAGTTATACAACTACTTTAACTATCAAAAAACAGACTTAAAGTAGTCGTTAAAGCTTCTAACGTTTAAAGTTATTAGGTTAAAATTGATATTAAACTGATAAATATTCTCGCCAAAAGTGGTGAAAAAAGATACTTTTGGCGAAAATAATACATAAAATGAACAACATAATCTGTAGATACTATATCAAGAAAACATCGTTGTGAATCACCTGAAAATAACAATCAATTAACAACACCATCGATCGTATTTATACGCTATTTTCAAAAGTTTAATGTAAAACTTTACTTTTTTTTGTACTTTTAATGTACACAAAATGTAAATTACACACCAATGTTACACACACGTTTCTACCGATTTTTCCTATTTAGTCTGCTACTAATAACAAATACTATACTTCCGTTTGCGCAAAACTTCACAGAAGAAGATCGTGCGCGCATGATACGCACAGAAACAAGATTAGAAGCAGTAGAAAAGCGCATGGAAGAAGGTTTTACACAAATGGATAAACGATTTGAACAAGTGGATAAACGATTTGAACAGGTAGATAAGCGTTTCGAACAAGTGGATAAACGATTTGAACAAGTGGATAAACGATTTGACGAACACCTGAGTTACATCGGGTATATGATTGGTTTATTTGGTACGATATGTGCCGTAATTATAGGGTTTACACTTTGGGACCGTAGAAGCATGATTAGGCCTTTTGAAACAAAAGTGAATGAAATTGATACGGAATTACTAAAATTAAAAAATAACAAAAATACCCAACTTAAAATTGTCTCTGTATTGCGTGAATTATCTAAATCCAATACGAAACTTGCAGAAATCTTAAAATGGCATAAACTTTTATAATTTCAACAAAAAGAAGGCTTTAGAGATTTAAGGCAAAGATTAAACAGGAAGTAAAAACAAACACCTCACCAAAAACCTTCTATGGTAGCAATGAAAAATCGTCAACCATCTTGTTGCTAATTTTACCTAAAAGAAAAGAGGTTATAGAATTTTATTCCTGTAACCTCATCCACAGTAAATTACTCTTTACTATTAATTCCTATCGCTCAATGATGATTGGCATATTCGTAACCTGACTATCTTCTTTCGTTACAAAAAGCATATACTTTCCAGGAACAACATGTGTATAGTCCAAGGTAGCAACACCTTCCATCAAAGAATTGTCTTCGATTACCCTTCCTGTCATATCCATCAATACAACGCGAGCAATCACTCTATCCGTAGAAACGTTGATCAAACCAGATGTTGGATTAGGATAAATAAATACATCAGCAGTACCCTTTGTCATTACCAGGAAGGATGGCGCTAACACCTTAATACTTTTTACTGCAAACGATGATTTACCTGTACACGCTCCAGAACCATTTACTTGGTATTTTAGACCAGAACCAGGACTAGCCGAAACTCCAGTAACAACTCCAGTCGAAGTAACTTTTATACGCGTATCTAAAGCACTCCAAACACCTCCAGTTACCGAAGCTTTATACGTTGACTGTTGATTTACATTTAAAGAATCTAAACCTGTTATTTTAACATTCGGAAGCGCAGCAACACTAATCGATTTTGTTATTGAATTTGAACAATTGTTAGCTCTCATAGTATAGGAAATAAGCGCTGAACTATTTATTGAATTATTAGAACCAACTACACCACTCTGATTTATAGAGAAAATTGGTGTGTTAGTAATAGACCATACTCCACCTTTCACAGAAGGCGTAATTGTAGTAGTTAAAGTCGCACAAAAAGAAGTACTTCCAGACAAAGTACCTACGACTGGTAGCGCTTTCACGATTACTTGTTTTGTAACAGAATTCGAACAACCATTTACTGTAACGGTATATTTCAACCCAGACGTCCCAGCTGTTTTTGCAGTTACCAAACCTGCTGTAGTAGTAGAAATCATAGAATTAATGACAGACCAAGTACCTTTTAATATAGAAGCTGAATAAACTCCAGTTGCTTTCAAACAAAGTGAATCAGGTCCTTGAATCAATGGCATTGGTATTGCTTTTACTTTAATGGATTTTGTAGATTTCCCAACACAACCATTCGTTCCTTTTTTAGAATATACTAGACGCGTATAACCTTGCGATAAACCTTTCAGTAAGCCCGAAGTGGATACAGAAGTTAAATTATCCATCACACTCCAAGTTCCTCCTGTTAATGTATTCGAATACTGTGCTGTTGTATTCACACAAAGTGAATCTATACCCTTTATTAGTGGTACCACTGGCGTTGCTTTTACATTAATCCACTTATTAATTGTATCATGATAACAAGCATTTCCATAATTGAATGTCAACATAGCTTTCCCTGCTGTAACACCTACAACTGAACCATCATTAAACACATTGATATTCATACTGGTAGTAGACCAATTCCCAGTTACAGTTGCATCTACGCTGTATTTTTTGGATTCCAATTGACACAACGTTGAATCACCATAAATCATAGCTGGTCGTTGCGGATATCCCACAACCCTCACCTCTTTTACATACGAAGTAGACGAGCACGAAGATCCAACTGGCAAAGTGTATGTCAAAGTTACAGTACCTTCTTTAAACGGAGTTAATACCCCACTAGTAGATATAGAAGCTATTGATGTATTCGACGAACTCCATGTCCCACCAGTATTGAAAGTCTTAAAAGAATTACTTGTTCCAAGACAAACAACATCATTACCTACAATACCATCCACACAAGTAGGAGGTTTAATGCCCATAATTGCTCCCTGAAGTGTCGAAAAATTATAATTCGACATTGGTGCTAAATTGGTAATTGCAAAATAACCATCTGCATATCCTCCCCAGCCCCAGTTAAAATGGATGAAATTATTCGCATCGTAGCCATCTGCCATAAAACAATGCCCAGAAGCTAAATCACTCGTATAACCAACATATATAACTACTCTCGACTGATCAAACTCTGTTTTTAATTTCGTAATCCAATCTACTTCTGTAAAATCATCTTTTTGTAAAGAAGTCATACTACTAGAATACCCAAAATTCTGAATCATTGCATACTCTGCTGTTGGAGAAGTTCTTCCAAAAACCCATGCACCACTTCCCGCGGAGCTATATTGCATATTGACAGCATAACCACAATCCCGCATCAATTGCGCTATCGCAGTTTTTGAATTCGTAGTACTCGCAGCTGTAAGAGTATTCGTCATGTCACCCCAACGATATGTAGACTTACTAAAATCAGCTTTCAATGTACCAAAAGTATTAAGCGTATATTGATTACTTCCAGCACCTTTAGCTGGATAATTCCAATATTTCATAGTTTGCGCCATTGCTGTTGCAACGCAACCTGTTACGGATAAACTATTTGTACTAGGATCTTTTGGGCACGAATCATTATATATTGGACTTTGGTCCCACTTTGTTTGTAATAATGGTGCAACTTGTGTTGCTCTTTTCGGAGCACTAACACCAGACTTGATTCTCTCCCATTCTGCATGAACTGGTATAGATTCAATAGCAACAATACGTGTAATTTCTTCATCGTATCTTTTTAACCAACCTAAAACGTTAGATGGCGCTTTTGCAATGTCAAATGCTTTTTCTAAAGAATATCCTAAAATTGGATTTACTTTATCGTCTGCCGCAATTATTACAAACCCTTTATTATCCGAAAAATTAAAGATATAGTAATTATTTTTTACGGTATTTCGCTTTTGGTTTGAGACACTTGCTTCTTGACTAGAAGTATAATGTAATTTAAGTGTTATTCCACTTCGTTTGTTAACACCTTGTTTTTGTAGGATAAACTTAGTGGCAATAGCGCTGGCAACATCTGTATCTATTTGTTTCGAAAAACCTAAGAAAGATAAAAAAAGAAATAAAAAAGTGGGTAATAAATAAACTGTTTTCATGAAGTGTTTTTAGTTTGCGCCATATTACGACTTTTAATTCAAAACAATCATAACATAAATTATATATAATATGTTATTTATCAACAG
>JBFYQC010000164.1:0-6534 GCA_041302975.1 Bacteroidota bacterium | reverse complement strand
GATCAATACCATGCCAATGCATTACTGAAGCATAGCCATGGTTGTGTTCTAATAATTCGCCTATATTTTTGTGAAGCATACTGCGCAAATTTAACTTTTTTGATTGTAAGTTATTCAATTAAACCCAAATTATGACAAGTTGGTTTGATACCTATTAGAAAAGACCACCAAAAGATGATTTTTACAGGTTAAATTATAGTGAATCAAAGGGTTCGCTTTTACAAAGCTCCTTTTCGTGAATTTGGTTTAAATTTGTACCGCATTTCCATGACAATTACACTATACAAAACCAAAGACAACTCTGATACGCTTTACAACAGCGAATTGGATGAAACCTATCACTCTCGTAATGGGGCGGTGGAAGAATCGTTGTATGTGTTTTTAAAACAGGGGTTTGAATGGGCATCAACCCAAAAACAAAAAATAAAGGTACTTGAAATTGGTTTTGGCACCGGATTAAACACCATTTTAACAGCCCAAAGGGCTGCAACAATGAACGCGGTTTGCGAGTATGTTGCGTTAGAAACAAATCCTTTAGATATTGGGTTAATTGAACGTCTTAACTACCATCAATTTTTGAAGCCTGAGTTTGTGCCCATATTTAAACGTATGCATCAGTGCAGTTGGGATACTTGGCAAAATATAAACCCTTACTTTAATTTATACAAGGCCAATACCAGTGTGCATCAATTTAAGCACAACCAACTTTTTGATGTGGTGTATTTTGATGCTTTTGGACCAGATAAACAACCCGAAATGTGGACAGCAGATGTGTTTGCCAATGTATACGAACACTTAAACTCGGGTGGTATTTTTGTAACTTACAGCGCCAAAGGTGAGGTAAAAAGAACCCTTAAAAACATAGGGTTTGATGTTGCACGGATACCTGGTCCACCACGTAAACGCCACATGTTACGCGCCATAAAACCTTAATTATGCATTACCATCAAATTATTGTAGGACAAGGTTTAGCAGGTAGTTTACTGGCTCACCAACTGATGAAGTTAAACCAAGAGGTTTTAGTGATTGATAACGGAAAAACAAATTCATCATCGCGCATTGCGGCCGGTATGTACACACCTATTAGCGGGAAACGTATGGTAAAATCGTGGATGGTGGATACCTTATATCCTGAGTTAATAACTACTTACCAAGAATTAGAAAACCTACTTGGCACGGCATTTTTAAACGACATGAACATACAAATGAGTTTTGCCAACATAAAAGAGCAAAACGATTTTTACAGTGCGTTAAACGACAAAATCAACCAATATGTAATTACAGAAACAACACCTTACCAAGGCTTAAATGCCCCGTTTGGTGCTGTAGAAATTACACATAGCGGTTGGTTAAATACCCTCGTATTTTTGGATGCTTTTAAAATATACTTATTAGACAAAAACAGCTTTATACAAGAGGAGTTTGATTATGATGCATTAAGTTACCACGACAATAAGTGGCATTACAAAAACCATACGGCAAACAGTGTGGTATTTTGTCAAGGTTATCAAAACAAAAACAACCCTTACTTTAAGCATGTACCTGTAATTGATAACAAAGGCGATGTTTTTAAAATAAAAACAACTGCTTTAAACAACCAGAAAATATACAAACGTGGCGCTTATGCTGTTAACTTGTTTGATGATGTGTTTAAAGTTGGTGCTACTTACAAGTGGGATAACGACAATACCACGCCTACCCCTCAAGGTTATGAAGAACTAAAAGACAAAACTGATGTTTTAATACATGGAAGTTATGAGGTGTTAGAACATTTCGTAGGCATACGTCCAACCACCAAAGACCGCAGGCCCATTTTAGGAAAACACGAACAGGAACACAACATGTACTTGTTTAACGGACTGGGAAGTAAGGGCGTTTTAATTGCACCCTACTTCAGCAAAATAATGGCCGATTTTATTTTAAACAATACGATTATTGATAAAGAAATAAGCACAAACAGATTTTAACATGATTACATTAAACTATAAAGAATACGGCAGCGGAGAAAAATACCTAATTATTTTACACGGCTTTTTAGGCTCGCTTGATAATTGGCACAGCTTGGCTACCGAATGGGGCAACCATGGTTTACATGTTTTTGTGGTTGATCAACGAAATCATGGAAAATCGCCACATACATCGGCACACAGTATTCCTTTAATGGTGGGTGATGTGAAAGATTTTATGGAACAACACCGTATTCCAAAAACATCCATCATGGGTCATAGCATGGGCGGTAAAGTAGCCATGCAATTTGCCTTATCGCACCCGGAGTTAACAGAGAAATTGATTGTGGCTGATATGGCTCCTCGCCCCTACCGTAATGGCGCACACGATGATGTGTTTAAAGCCATTAACAATGTTGATTTAAGCCAAGCGCAAACGCGTAAAGATGTGGAGCAAGCCATGGCGCAATACTTAGGCGATTTTGGCACACGACAGTTTGTAATGAAAGGCTTGGATCGTGCGGATGAATCGCACTACAAATGGAAGTTTAATGTAGCAGTACTTAAACGCGATTACGTAAATATTTTGCAAGAGATTTATTCCTTAAATCATTTTAGTGGCGATACCTTATTTATTAGAGGAGGCAATTCGCTTTATGTGCAAGAAAAAGATTTACCGGCTATACATAAATTGTTTCCGCACTACAAATTGGTTACGGTTGAAGGTGCAGGCCATTGGCTACATGCCGATAAACCCAAAGTAGTGTTTGATGAAGTAATGCGCTTTTTGGCATAGTTTGTGCAAATTGCTGCGCATCAAACCTAACCCGTATGAAATTTTTATCCTTTATTTTAACTCTTGTTTTGGGCAATGTAGCACTTGCTCAAAACAACGACATTTTAACCGTGCCATACAATGGTTATACACCCAAACCATCAGCACGAATTGACACTACCCAACAAACATTAAATACAGATTTTGATGTGCAATCTAAAGTAATAGTAGAGGCTTACGTACCAATTGGGTTACCGCATGAGCAGTTTAAAGCTTTAAGTGATGACATGTGGGGTATTGGTTTTGGTGGAGGCTTATTGTACAATCCATTTGCATCATCGGTTAACCCCAGATTGGTACGTCCATATGTTTTAGGGATGCAGTTTGATTATATGTGGTTTTCCAGCACTTCTTCTCACTCAGAAACTACCATAAGCAACAGAAACTTTGACGTTGAATACAAACTAAACACCGGAGCTTTTAGTTTTGGTTACCAAGGTAAGGTTGAGTTTTTTGATACCAAGATTTACCCTTTTATAGCTTACCAAGCAGGCTTTAGGTACTTTGAAGGTGTACAGAAAATTAAATACACAGCAGAATATCCTGACGACCAACAATACGCTCCGGCAGATGTGCGCGACAATATTAGTGGGTCTTTTACCTCTTATTTTGGTTACGGTGGAGGCATTGGATTTGGCAAAGAAACATTACGTTTTGAGTTGAAAGTAATGAGACAAATTGGTAGTGAAGCCAAGTATATTGACCCCAAAAGTGTGGTGGCCAACCCGGATAATACCTTTACCTATTCGAGCAAAAAATCAACCACAGACATGATTGTACCGCAGTTAACATTGTCGTTGCATTTTTAAAACAAGGTTATAAATAAGTTGTTACTTTTTTTCCCAACTAATAATATTTACAAAGTTAGGGTAAATGGTTCGTGGTAACTGACCGGGTAGAGGATCTCCCCAACCATCCATGCATTTGTATTGCTCGGGAAGTACCCTGAACTTTCCTTTGTAAAAATTAAAGAGTCCAATAGAAATTCCGGGAGGTAAATCAATCGCTTTAAAATATGTTTTGGTACTTTTTGCGCTGTCAAGTGTAGCAACAATAACAGGTCCACAAAAACCATCCCCACTGCCTCCATCCATTACATAAAACTCGGAAATAGCTGTTGTGTATACTTCGGCTTTTGGCTCTTTGGTGCAATCATCATCTTTATCTTTTTTGCAGGAGAAGCAAAATATGTTTAAACCTAAAATTGTAATTCCTAATAATCTGTATTTCATAGATTGAATAGTGTGGTTGAATTTAGTAAAGATAACACCTGACTTTATTAAACCAAAACAGCCTACGGCATTGGCCGCAGGCTGCTTAAATATGATGAAATCAATTTTATTTAGACTCTATTGTTCTTGATTTTTTGATAGTAATAGGACCAACTTTTTTGATGGTGGTAGTAACCTTGGTCTTTTTATCTTTTGATGTGCTATCTGTTACACTTTCTTCAATTTCAATTTCGGTATCGGCTGTCCAATTGCTTTTATCGCAGGTTAAACACTCCACACCATCCGCTGTAACTTTTAAATACACATAAGGTGTTTCTTTTATATCGTCCACTTCATTTTCCAAATGTTTATCTTTTATCATCTCCAACACATCATATTGTACTTTTAAAATGGTGCCCGCAGGTATCCATAAGCCCAAGGTTAATTCTTGGTTTTTAAACGGTTGATTACCTAATCCAACACCATTATCTAAAATCACCATGCTGCTATCAACCACCAAATTTAAAGAGGCTTTACGTGCTAAGTCTTCGGCTTCTTCTTGTGTTTTACCCCACGATTCACGCTTTAATTTTACCTGCATCAAATTGTTTTCTGATGTATTGATGGTGATGCGTGGTTCTTTAAACAACAACATATCATTTTGTAGTTTCCACGATAATTCTCCATCCTTCATGTGAAAATCAAACTCATCTACATCATCATCTAAAAATGCAGGATTAAGTTTAATCAACAAGGTATCGTTAACGGGTAATTCTTGTTCGTTGGTAATTAATACCACTTCATGTTTAATCTCACTTCTGTACATCACCAATGCCACAACACTTGAGGCAATACCGCCAAAGAAAAGTATGGTGCTAACAACTGAAATATACCTTACCTTTTTATGTGTAATGAGTTGAAAAGCCAAGGCAGCAAATCCCAATACCACCGAGAATATAATGGCATTGATGCCCCATTTGGCCAGCATTAAAATGGTATCGTTAATGGTGATGGTTCTTACAAAATCTGAAAAATCGCCACTGCCATCCATACCAAAAGCAAGCGCCAAAAATAAAACACTACCTGGCAATACAATTATAAACAACAACATTAAACCAACTATAATGGTAATTACTTTTAATAAGTTTTTTAGTACCGGACTTGTAGTTGCTTTTTGAGTAATGTTTGATGCCGTATTGCGAATTTCACGTTCAATATTGTTGATGTCGATGCTACTGCCACGCATTTGCAATTTTTCGGTTGCGGTTTTGGCTTCAGGAATAACAATCCAAAGAATAATGTAGGCCAACAAACCTGTACCAAAAGCAAAAAACGAAATTAAAAACACCACACGCATTACTACTTCACTCACGCCTAAATAAGCACCAATACCCGAACAAACACCACCAATCATTTTATCATCGGTATTGCGAAATAATTTACGAGAACTAGTTCCTGAAAACTGCGGTAATTCATCTGGTGTGGCTTCAGGCATAATTACCCAAAGTATTAAATACAACAACAAACCCGAGCCAAACACAAAAAACGAAATTAGAAATCCGGCACGCGCAATAATGGGATCTATATTTAAGAAATTACCCAAGCCACCACATACACCACTAATTATTTTGTTATGAGGATCGCGCTTCAATTTTTTGGGCCCTGTGCTGTTTTGTGTGTTGTTTTGGGTTGATGATTGCTGGTGAGTTTGACTTGAAGATTGTTGTTCCTCCTCCTCGCCTTCCATTTGCCACGGATTTCCCATAACAGCAATTACATCAGCCACATCTTTAGGTAAAATTACCGTGTAGTTATCAGTAAGTTTTAGCTGCAACAACTCGGCAATACGTGTTTCAATATCTGAAATAATTTCGGCCGAACCTTCGGTACCCGAAAAATGTTTGTGTAAAGCATCTATGTATTGTTTCAGTTGCTCGTATGCAACCTCATCAATACTTATAATGATGCCGTTTAAGTTAATGTTTACTACCTTATTCATAAGATTATGCTAGTTATGGGTTTTAGTTTTTTGAATAATTTGGTTTACCGAATCGGTTAGTTCGTTCCAGGTTAATTCCAACTCGTTTAAAAATGCGTTACCCTCGGGTGTTAGTTGAAAATACTTCCGCGGTGGTCCCGACTTTGATTCAACCCATTGATAACTTAATAAACCTTCGTTTTTAAGTCGGGTTAACAAAGGATACAAAGTACCTTCTACAACAATTAATTGAGCTTGTTTTAATTCTTCCAAAATATCGGAAGCATAAACCTCCCCCCGTTTAATAATGGCCAAAATGCAGTATTCTAAAATACCTTTTTTCATCTGGGCCTTCGAGTTTTCTACGTTCATGTTATGTTTTATTTAGGCTTACTTTATTTCCTCGCACTTCTTAGCTACAGTGTAGAAGTGTCTTTTCTAATTTCCTGTTCTCGATACACCCCGCGAGTACTCGGGGCACTCGAACAGACTATACATTCAACTAATCAACTATTCCACATCCACACAACAAAGGTAAATCAATTACAAGGTACTATGCAATAC
>JBFYQC010000163.1:0-2992 GCA_041302975.1 Bacteroidota bacterium | reverse complement strand
CGCTCGTTTGCGTAAAAATTCAGCAACATCAATCTTTAACTCAGTATTTATGGGTTGGCCAAATGGTTTATTCATTGATGGATCTGGTAGCGGAAATAAATTTACTACAGACTCATTAAGTTATAAGAATAATGTATTGGCAGGAAACCAGAATGCAGTTAATAATTCAACATCTGGAGCAGCAACAGTTCGTCAAACTATTGTAGCAAACGGCACAGATACTTCTGCAACAATAGATGCAGTGTACAACAATCCATTTAACTATACCAACCCTGATTTTGGATTCAAAGCAGGTTCGGTAGCAGCTAGTGGTGCTTCATTTAGCGATAGTAAATTAACGGATGCATTCTTTACACAAACAACTTACAAAGGTGCGTTTGGTAACAACAATAAATGGGCTGATTGCTGGGCAAACTTTGATCCTGCATCAGAAGATTACAACGCAGGTCCTTATGTGCAAAATGCTGCAGTAGCTGCTTTTGATGCATCAGAAAACAACTTGGCAGTAACTTTCAGTAACGGCTCAATTGGTAAACAAATGCGTTTCGAGTGGGATTTTGGTGTAGCTTCATCAACTGCTGATACATCAACCCAACAAAACCCAACTTACACTTATGCAGCAAAAGGCGATTACTTAGTTACTTTAAAAGTAATCTCTCCTTGCGGTGATAGTACAATTACTAAAACTGTTCCTGTAGTAGGTAATGTAGGTGTAAACGAAGTTCAAAACGTAAACAACGTAACTTTATATCCAAACCCAACATCAAACGTAACCAACGTATCGTTTGATTTAACTGAAAACACAAATGTTACTATTAACTTATACGACATGAGCGGAAGAGTGGTAAAAACAATTCCAACTCAATACTTAACCAGTGGTAACAACAGCATAACCATCGAAACATCGGAAGTAAATGCAGGTGTATACTTTGCAAACATTGCAACCGATAAATTTAGCAAGACTTATCGTTTAGTGATTATTAAATAATAAGGTTTAGGTAAAACATAAAAGAGCCTCGCAACAATGCGGGGCTTTTTTATGTGCTAAAAGTTTTGGGCGTTTCCGCTCCATTGCATTACGCGGTCGGGCTATCGCTGCAAGTCCTCATTACGCTGCGCTTCATTCCGGGCTTTTCGCTCTATCCCTAACGCGGGTTTATCGTAAAATAGAAATTTAAATCCGAAATGAGCTTTCTTTTATTTTTAACGCAGAGCAGCACCTTCGGCATTGGTGCGGGGTTAATTTTTACAATTAAACTAACAGTAGAACGCAATAGCCTGTTCGAGTGTCCCGATTTCATATCGGGACGTATCGAGAATTGGATTGTTATGAAAATTAATTACACCTAGACTCCTATTCTCGATAAACGCACTAATACACAACCCACCCAAAGCGCACTCGAACAGGCTGAAACTTTGCGAAGTAAAACCCCATTTAAAACCAACTTGGTAAAAAGCAGTTAATTGTTTTATTTAGTTGAACCAAATTTTAATCATTAGCCCTATGAAAATAACATCACCTTACGCTGCAAACTTTCGTCTATACACCAAAATTTGGTGATAAGAGGAGAAAAACTTTGTCTATATACTAGTTAGGGTGCATTAAAAATACGGACATGGAACTAAAATGGGAAAAGACATTTTCTAAGATAAAATTGTTGACTGATAATGACGACCTAATTTGCACTTACGACTATCAAGACAATCACTTAATAAAGTTATTTGACTACAAAATAGGTTCGAACGGTTTTTACAATTATTATATCAGAGACAGTATTGACGAAGCCATTACGCTTCAAATAGACACAGCAGACATAAGCTTTACTATTAATGACCAAATTTATAATTTCATATATGAAAATCGCCAACATTGTTACATTAAACTAGGACAGACAATAGTTGCCAGTTGTTATAAAGATAATGGAATATTTAATTCAAGTGGTACGATCCAGATTAATGATGATACCTCTCATAGACCAATATTTGCGTATGTGATTCTGTTTCTTCGTGATATTGCTATGAGCATTGGGGTAGATTAAATAACTATTGATGACTATCAGGAAATAAACGCGCCCTTACACGCAATTGCCGCAAGTGGGTTAGTCCTTTATGTTTGTTACTTTTGTTAACGTACTTTTATTATCTTGGTTAGACAAATTAACTTTCGCAAATCGACACCTGACCGCAGTTTCGAAAACGTTATTGGTTAACTTTAAAATAGTAATGTAAAATTCAATGGAAACATTAGTAAGCATTATAGGCTAGCCGTAAAAGACC
Organism: Bacteroidota bacterium; assembly: GCA_041302975.1. Lineage (GTDB taxonomy): Bacteria > Bacteroidota > Bacteroidia > UKL13-3 > UKL13-3 > UBA6183. Next base: position 715 of record JBFYQC010000163.1, on the reverse strand, counting down.
AAATTTTTAAATAATTTAACATTGACAAGACTTAATCAAATAAACAGAATTATAGGGACAACAGCCATTGGTCTTAATATTATCATTTATATTCCATTAACATGGGATATTATAAAGACTGGTGGTGGTAGTGAAGGTTTCGGCCTACTTATACTTCCAACCTCTTTAGCTTTTCACTTGTTTATTTTTACTGGTGTATTCGCATTTATAGATAATGAAAAACTCAGCCGAAGAAACTACAAGGTTACATTGATGACTATTTGGTTTCTGTTATGCTTAATTACCTTGATAAATTTTGGTTGGATTACTACAATAGTTGTGGCTATCGTTATCGTTACTTTTTTTGGGCTTATTGGTTTGACTGTTCATCAAAAATTAAATGTTGAAAAATCGATTTTAATTACAAACGCCATAGGTTTGCTTGGAATGTTGGTGGTACAATTATTATTAAACTCTTAGTGCTTACAATTTTCTCAACCCAACCCAAAAGCCCCACAATCATGTGAGGCTTTTTTGTTTTAATACAATGTGTTAACTATTTCAATCCCGGCACATATTTCATTAAAATATCCTTTTGTGCTTTGGTGTAATTAACGGTATTAAAGTAATTCTGCATGTCGTTTAAGTTGGTGGTTTTGGTTGCCAAAAAATTAGTTAACTCAGCTGCCGGTCCGGCCAGGCGGCTGTTGGTGTTTAACATGGCATCAAACAAATG
>JBFYQC010000162.1:0-3307 GCA_041302975.1 Bacteroidota bacterium | reverse complement strand
TCAGGGATTTCATCATTTAAAGCAGCTTGGTAATCGCTGTAACTACAAGGCACCATAAATGTTCCTTTTTGGTTGGAGCGCTCTTTTGGGTAAGGAACTTCCATCCACCAACGCTCGTTGTATATGTTTTTGTAAAACACAATCTCATAATCACCCGTTTTAAAAGTAGTACGGTAAATCATATAATCTTTACTTTCACCGGTTGGATAATCATATTTACGGTTATAATAACCATCAATAAAATACCACAACATTTGCGAAACCAATTTAGTACCACAAGCATTGGTATCTTTAAAAGCGTTTAAATCGTAAAAACCAATACTGGTTAAATCGTTACCCATACCTGCATAACGCGCAATTTGGCAAGCCTCTTCACCATAAAATCCATTCGGATTCATCTCTACACTTGCAGCAACATCTGCAGCCTTAACACAATTCAAGCTAAATACCATCATATCGGCATTGCGCGCTAATGGTTCTGTTTCCTGCATTTTTGCACGTACTTGACCTAATCTAAATACATCAAAATTCATTTTATCAAATGCATCTAAACTTTCTTGCTCGGCATAATAAGCCTGATTACCTACATGTATAATGTTGAACAAAAAGTTAGGTTGATGGGTAATGGTTTTATATAAATAATTAGCATATTCAGGATTAGATTCATTATTTTTTAAATCTATGGTGGCATCGGCTACCAATACATTGAGGTTAGGATTAATACCTTGGTATGATGTAAACTGAGCATAAGCCAAATCACTCGGACCACCTAAAACAATGGTTACAATCTTTCTATCATGTAGTTCTTTTAAACACTCATTTAACGCAAACATAGTATCGCTTACACTGCTACCAGGTTCGATATTACCCAAATCTGCAATTTTAATATCGTACTTTGGTTGTGCTAGTTTATACAACTGCTTACGAATTTCATCTGGCGTAATGCTAATACCAACATGTTGAGGTTTTAAACGTTCTTCTTTAACACCAATAATTGCAATTTGAACATCGTCTAAATCAGGAAATTGTTTTGTATAAATATCTATAACATTAACCAAACTTTTAGGAGAAGTTTCGGTTATGTTGGTAAATACCGATTGAGGAACCGGACGTAGGAAGTCGCTTAATTGCATGATGTATATTTATTGCCCGCAAAATACCTTATTTTTGTACGCAGGTAATAAACATTTCCACACTTTGATAGCAGTTAGCGGAGCAACAGGATTTTTAGGTGCACATGTAGTTTGCAGGCTTTTACAAAAGGGTTTGCAGGTTAGGGCATTAAAACGTAAGGGCAGCAATATGGCCGAGTTTGAATACATCTATTCATTATTATTTTCAAATAATGAGGCCAAACAAAACTTAACTTGGGTTGATGCCGATATATTAGACACAACAGCACTTGAATTAGCACTTAGAGGTATTGAAGAGGTTTATCATTGTGCGGCCATGGTATCGTTTAGCCAAAAAGACAAGGAGCAAATGATGCAGGTAAACGTACAGGGTACCGCTAATATGGTAAACTTAAGTTTAATTAATGGTGTCAAAAAATTTGCCCACATCAGTTCTATTGCATCACTTGGTCGCGAAAAAAGTGGTGTACATATTAGTGAAAAATCTAAATGGGTTGATTCGAAACTAAATAGCAATTATGCTATTAGTAAACATAAGGCCGAAATGGAAGTATGGCGCGCGTCTGAAGAAGGTTTAAATGTGGTGATTGTTAACCCAGGAGTCATTTTAGGAAGTGGTGATTGGCATAAAGGCTCGTGTGCTTTATTTAACATGGTTTATAAAGGAATGCCTTTTTATACCCGCGGTGTAAATGGTTATGTTGATGTGCTTGATGTAGCCAATGCCACCATTAAATTAATGGACAATAACTTTTTTGCCGAGCGTTTTATTTTAGTGAGTGATAATACCGAAATGAAATACTTTTTAGATGAAACATCAACCCTACTAAACAAAAAGAAACCAAGTATTGAGGTCAATAAAATGTTAGCCGAATTAGCCTGGGTAGGTGCAGCAATTGCTTCATTATTTAGCGGTAAAAAACCTAATCTAACAAAAGAGACATCTCGCGCCTCCCTAAATAAATATTATTACAGTAACCAGAAAATCAAAGATAAAATTGGGTTTGAATTTATAACTATAAACCAAACTATAGCGCAAACGTGCAAAAACCTATTACAACAAAAACAAATATCATGAGATTATTTTTAACCACAGTTGCTGCGGCAACTTTAACATTAACAGCTTGTAACAATGTCGATAATCCGGCAAGTAATGCTTCTATTCAAAAATTACAAAAGTTGTACAAGACCAGCTACGATTTAAAAGATATACCCACTGCCATTACTGCTGTGCAATTAATTTTGACCCACGACAGTGCCAATGTTTTGCGAGATTCGTTACCAAGTATGTACCTGGCTGTACAAAATATTGATGCTTGTTTAACTACTACTGAAGATGCATTAAAACGCCATCCAGAAAGTGAAGAATATGCCAAGTATAAAATGTTGTGTTTAGAACAAGTAGGCAAAGCGGAAGAGTTATTTACGTTGGCCACAGGTTTATACAATAAAACCGGCAAGGCTGAATACATTTACAAAATTGCATCAGTACAATTGGTTACCGGAGAATTTGATGCTGCCACCAAAACCATCAACAATATGATGGATAAATATAAAAACACAAAAGACAGTGTAGATATTTTTATTGACCAAGCACAAAGTCAAAGAGTGCCGATTGTTGCAGCTTGCTGGAACATGAAAGGTTACTTGTACATACAAACACAAAAGTACCAACAAGCTGGTGAGGCTTATCAAAAAGCCATTCAAATATTCCCAGATTTTGTGATGGCCCGAAGAAATTTACAACAGTTGATTCAAGGTGCTCAACAACAACGTTAATCACATAATATTTCAAATACCTGCACAACTATAAATAGTTGTGCAGGTATTTTTTTGTAAAATCGTTAGCCACAAAAACATCTGTTTTTTGAAGAACAACTGCAAGAAGCTAAAATGATGGTTGCCTAAAAAAACAAATTTCGATACGCCTTATTCTAGGTTGATTATATCGGTTATTATCCATACGCTGACAATCGATAAACTGTTTAAAATACCATTGGGAAAACAAAATGGTTTTCGACAAAAAATAAAACCATACTTTGCCTCAAGTAACTAAACAACTTTTATCCTAAAAAAATGGATATCGTAAATTGAGCACAAATACTCGATATTATTTTTTCGACATATTATTGTGCTTATCTCATCAAATCATCAATATCCAGCCCTAAATATTC
>JBFYQC010000161.1:0-3747 GCA_041302975.1 Bacteroidota bacterium | reverse complement strand
GGTACTGCATATATCGCTGTTAATAAATATAAGGTAAATGATTTCACGCCTATTATTTATAAAACATCTGATTATGGTATTACCTGGAAACAAATTTCAAACGGTATACCTTATGGTGCTTTTGTAAAAGTGGTTAGAGAAGACCCTGCAAATCCTAAAATTTTATACGCAGGTACAGAAACAGGATTTTATATTTCATACAATGGTGGTGACAATTGGAAGCAGCTCCAATTAAATTTACCGGTAGTTGCCATTACGGATTTAAAAGTGCACGAAAATCATTTGCTTGCTTCTACACAAGGCAGGGCATTTTGGATTTTAGATGATTTAGAACCTATTAGACAGTACAGCAAAGACACGGCACAAAGTAATTTATTTGCCGTATCTAGTGTGCATCGTATTTCTGGTGGTAGTGTTTTAGATTATGGTAATTTAACAGATAAAAATGGTAAACCTATTAATACAGTAGGCGCCAATCAAGCAAGCGGTGCCGTTATTTATTATACGGTTCATGCAGCAGATACTGCAACCGAAAATGCTAAACTTGTTTTTTCTGATGCGCGCGGAAAGGTTGTTAGAACATTTTATGCAAACGCACCTAGTAATAAAACAAGCAACAATAAAAACGAAAATGATCCTGAACTATCAGTAAAGCCAGGTTTAAACCGTTTTGTTTGGGATTTACGTGAAGAATCAATCGCATCTATTCCAGGAGTTTTTATAGAAGGAAGTTATGATGGCGCACGTGTGGTTCCTGGCATGTACAAGGCCTCGCTTCATCTAGACTCAAGTGTTTATGAACAAACCTTTCAGGTACTTTCAGACCCCCGCATTAAAGCCACTGCTGCAGATTATGAAAAGCAGGCCAGCCTATTGCAAAATATTGCTACAGACGTAAACGAGATTCATGTATCTGTTGTACGTATGCGTAATATGAAAAAGCAATTAACCGGTATCATTGACCGCATAGAAAACAAGGACGCTTACAAGAGTATTGTTGCCCTTGCAGGTTCCATTAATGCTAAAATAGACGAGTGGGAGGCAAAGCTCATACAAACTAAATCTGAATCAAATGACGATGTGATCAATTTTGTAAACAAGCTAACTGCTAATTATATCTTTTTAAGAGGCGAATTAGACACCAATACGCCCCATGTTACATCTGGTCATGTACAAAGGTTCATGGAATTAAATAAGGAATGGCTTATGTACAAAGCGGAGCTCAACGCTATACTCGAAAACGACATTAAAAACTTTAATGAAAAGTGTAAAGCGTTGCAACTAGCACATGCTTCGCTTATTGATTAATGGTTCCGCTAGCCCATTTAAGTCCGAAATACGATTTTACAATTTTGAACTGCAGAGAAATAAGTTTCTCTGCAGTTTCAATTACTTTATTTTCACGCGCGTTTACAACAAATAAGTTGCTATCACCATTGTAAAACTTAATGAGCTCCCCCTTAAGTAATGCATTGGTATTGTTGTTAATGACAAACAGTGTTTCCAATTGATTTTTTAAGAAAAAGTTTTCGTTACTGTAGGTTTTAACCTTGTTTTGAACCTCTATTTTTTTAGCTGCAAAAGCTAGGTTTGTTTCTTCAATTTTTAGTTTTGCTTTTCTATACTCGCCACGTCCTTCTCTCAAAAACAAAGGCATTTTAAAATCTACACCAAACTTATAGTTGTTCTGGTAAAACTGTGCACCTGCGTCTTTAAAGACGTTATAGTTTTGGTTTAAAATGTTTGACTTAACATTTAACATGGGAAGTAGTGACTGAAATTTCAATTTCTTTTCAATGAGCAAGTTGTTGATTTTATACTCATAAGCACGTACCTCTGGGTTTTGTAAAATGGATAAACTAATTAAGTCGCCAATGGCAGTCTCCATCGATATTTTTTTACTATCCAGTGTATCTGGAATCATGTTGGGACTTAACTGCAATGCGCTATCTTGATTGTCCCATAAAAAATACGATAGTTCGATACCTGCATTTGTAAAAAGTAATTGGGCATCATTTTCTAAAATTTTTAATTGCTGTAATTGAGTAAGTGCTTCTAGGGTATCAAGAGCAGCCCTTTCTCCATTGTTAAAAGCAATTTTAGTGATGTTAAATCTATTATTAGAGGTAACAACATACTGATTGTATAATTTTAATAATTGATACTGTGCTGCCCACTTCCAGTATTGTAAACTAGCGTCTAATAGGAGGTTGTTGACAATTGATTGTTTCTCCTGCTCACTAGCTAGGATTAAGTTTTTAGCTTGTAAAACAGCAGCTCTGCGCCTATCAATCACTAAGTTTTTAATAACAGGCACGCTAATGCCAAGATAGCTACTCTGTCCCTTGGACACTTCGCTATTTAAAAATTGTCCTTTGTTACTTTCTATACCTGTACTTATATCTATACCAGCCCAAGTAGGAATTTTTAAAGCTGTGTTTTGATAATTAAAGTAGTTTTTACCATCAAAAGTTTTCATGTCAGATTGAAAACCAATATTAGGGTCAAAGTTTGACCTGGCAATCATAGCATCCGCGTTTGCCTTATCAACAACAATAGTTGCTTGCTTACTTAAGGGATGGTTTTTTTTAACCTGATCTATAAACTCGTTATAGGCAAGTTGTTGACCAAATCCCTTTGTGCATATAAATAGTAGGAATATTATTTGTTTTAGATACCTCATTTTTTAGTCTTTTCAACTTGTGCTTGATAATATTCTGGTGGGAAACCGTTAATATTTCGCCATAGTTCATATCCAATACTAACATCTTTTAAAAGTGCGATACCATTTGCGCCACCTCCAAATTTTAATTGTTTCGGCCATGGATTATCAGTAGAATCTTCTGATACTAAAACCCTAAACTTTCCATTTTCGCTAATACCATTTTCAATGACAGTGATAACGCCACCAAAGGTTCCATAGGAACTATTGGGCCATCCACTAAATACAATGGCCGGAAATCCATCAAAAATAAACCTTACTTTCTGGCCCTTACTAATAAGGGGCAAGTCCATAGGTTCTACAAACAGCTCAACTGCGTATTTGATATCTTTGGGAACTATTTCAACAATCATCTCACCTTCTTTAACATACTCTCCAATACCTGCTTTTTTTGCTTTGGTAATTTGCCCTGTTTGTGGTGCAATGATGTAATAGAGTTTATTTCTTACATCGTAGTTGGCATAATTGTTTTCAAGTTTTGCTAAATCGCCCATACCAACGGCCTGGTCTGCACTCGCCGTATACTTGTCACCATTTACTTTTGCTATTTTATCATTGTAGTCTTGTAAAATGCTACTTTGTTCAAATAACAAAGCAAGCGTTTCTTGCTTTGACTGTGCATACTTATTTTCTGCAGCTGTTTTTTTAGCAGAAGCATTTTGATAATTCACTTTTCTTCTTTCAAAATCTACGAGTGAAATGACACCGCTATCCAACATGTTTTTGGCTGCATCAATTTGTCTTTTTGTAACCTGCAATTCATTGATTTGAGCAACTAATTCCATGCTGTCAGAAACTAGTTTTAGCTGTAATTGTTGTTGTTTGATTTTTAGTTGATCTAGTTTAATGAACTGAAGCTCTGCTAATGCGCGCTCTTGCTTACTTGCCATTTCTCCCTTTTTGGTATAGCCTTCAATGGCAGCTGATTTAGCTTGAATCTGAGACCGCATTTTTTCTAACAAAAGTGGGTCCAGGTATTCAAATTTTACCTCGCTTAATTGCATAATCGTATCACCTGCTTTAAT
>JBFYQC010000160.1:0-6844 GCA_041302975.1 Bacteroidota bacterium | reverse complement strand
TTGGGCATTGGGAAATGTTTACTTAATTCATCATAACCATTTTGCAAATTCATGTAATCCATTTTTTCGCTTTCTTCTATTAACGGATACACCACATAAATTTGTCGTCCTTTAGCAATTTCTTCACGCATAAAACCAACCACCGCTAAACGATTCGCGTCATTCCTATGAACTGTTTTAATAGGCTTACGCCCTGCCGGTAATTCATCAATTACACTCGTGTCTAAATCGCCATAAAGTGTCATGGCTAAAGTACGTGGAATTGGCGTAGCTGTCATTACTAATACGTGTGGAGGGTAGGTGTTTTTTTTCCAAAGTTTAGCACGTTGTTCTACTCCAAAACGGTGTTGCTCATCAACGATAGCTAACCCTAAATTTTTAAATTGAACAACACTTTCAATTAAGGCGTGTGTGCCTATTAAAATGTGTATTTCACCATTAGCTATTTCGTGTAAAATTTCTTTACGTTTTTTACTTTTGGTTGAACCTGTTAGCAGTTCAACCTTCACAGGCATGTCTTTTAATAATTGTTTTATAGTAGTAAAATGTTGTTGTGCTAAAATCTCAGTAGGGGCCATCATGCAAGCCTGATATTTATTATCAAGTGCCATTAGCATACTCATTAATGCAACTACTGTTTTTCCACTGCCTACATCACCTTGCACGAGTCTATTCATTTGTTTGCCACTTTTTACATCAACCCTAATTTCTTTAAGTACACGCTTTTGGGCGTTGGTTAATTCAAAAGGTAAACAGGTGTTGTAAAATGTATTAAAATAATCACCAATTACATCTAATTTAATATCGTTATAAATTTGTGTCCGTTTAATCTTGTAACGCAACAAACGAAGTTGTATGAAAAATAATTCTTCAAACTTTAATCGCTGTTGTGCCCTGGTCAACATTTCAGAATTAGTAGGGTAATGAATATTAATCAGCGCATCTTTTTTGCTTAATAATTTGTGTTGGTTTACTAAATAGTCGGGTAAATTTTCAATAATATTAAAACGTAGGTCGGTAACCAATGCATTGGTTAATTTCATAATTACACGGCTATCAATATTTTTAGCCTTCATGCGTTCAGTGGCGTTATAAAATGGCATAATATGCATGTACATTTTACTCTCTGCCGATTCTGGATCATCAACTGTTGGATGCGCAATATTAAAGTAACCATTAAATTCTGTAGGTTTACCAAATACCATGTATTCTCTACCTTCGAAGATGCTTTCTTGAATCCATTTTATTCCCTTAAACCACACCAATTCAATCCGTCCAGTTCCGTCACTTAAGTCTGCTACTAGACGTTGTGCACGATTTTGCCCCAGGAGCCTCAAGTTTTTAATTACACCACGCATTTGTATGTAAGGCATATCGGGCATAATTTGGTTAATTTTATATACCTGCGATCTATCTACATGCCTATATGGGTAATGAAACAGCAAGTCTGCAAAAGTAAAAATGCCTAGTTCTTTCTTCAGCATTTCGGCCCTTGCAGTTCCTACTCCCTTTAAAAATTCGATTGGTGTGTTTAAAAATTCCACTCTTGCAAAATAATACAATTAAAAATGGGTACAAAAGTGGTTATCCGCAACTTAATTGTGCATTATTACTCTAAATCAAAACTTATTTTAGCTGCATGAAACGTACGTTATTATATGTAGTTTTAAGCATAAGTAGTTATGCTTTAATTGCTCAAACATTATTCCCTGTGCAAATCAAAGGCAAGTGGGGGTATACCAATGCAAGCGGAAGGTTAGACATAGCAGCCATGTATGATTATGCTGAAGGTTTTTATAGTGGAAGGGCTGTAGTGGCTTTAAATAACCAACCTTGTGTCATTAACGAAAAAAATAATAGGGTAATTGATACTGGTTTATATATCAATATTCAACGATATAGTGAAGGGTTATCAAAGGTTACAAATGTTAAATTACAACAATTTTTTGTTGATGAAAGCGGTAAAAAAGTATGTGATGTGCCCGCAGATATTTATGATGCCCGTCCTTTTAAAAACGGATTATCAGGAATTGCTAAAAAAGTAGAGATTCATGAAACTAAGTTTAACAACGATATTGTAAATTTAGGTTACAAGTTTGGTTACATGAATAAAAGCGGTAAGGAAGTTATTGCATGTAATTATGATGATGCTGATGATTTTGATAATGGGTATGCTCGAGTGCGCCTTGATAAAAAGTTTGGCGTAATAGATACCCAGGGTAACGAAGTAGTTAAACCAATGTATTTTAATATTGGGAAATTTATGGAAGACAAAGCTTGGGTTGATATAGGTGGAAACTTTGGTTATATTAATAATAAAGGTGAGGTTTTGATTAGGCCAATTTATCAATATGCTTACGATTTTAGCGAAGGGCTTGCAGGTATTCGTTTAGAGGGTAAATATGGATTTATTGATGAAACCGGAAAAATAGTGGTTACACCGCAATATGAGGCTATACGTCCGTTTTCTCAAGGGTTAGCAGCGGTTAAATTAAATGGTAAATGGGGCTTTATCGATAAAACGGGCACTCTTAAAATGCGTTTTGTTTTTGATAATGCAATGTTATTTGTAAACGATAGGTGTGCTGTTTTAATTAAACGTAAGTGGGGGTTTATTGATGCTACAGGGGCTATTGTTATTCCGGCAGAGTTTGATGCTGTAGGGACATTTAGTGATGGTTTGGCTGAAGTAATGATTGGACAGGTTAGTGTATACGTAAACAAACAAGGTATAATCATTCCCCAGTTAAAATAACAACAAAATAGTTATAAACTAAGGGCCATTCTCATTAATGAATGGCCTTTTTAATGAACTAAAGCTGATGTATCGAAAGCCTTTGAAGTAAAGATTAATAGCGTAATGGATTTTATTATGGGTGATATTGTTCATCGCAAACATATTTTCATTTTACAAATCCTATTTAACATGTAAGGGCGAAACATGTATACATTGCAAAAGGAAACAGTTTTAAAACTAAAAAGAGACTACCCTTTTGAGGTAGCCTCCTTTTTTATAACCTAACCTTATGAAAATTATTTACTTGAATCTAATGTTTTAACCAAACGATTACTTGTGGTAACACCGTTTTGCTTTACCACTACATAATAAGTGCCAACCGGTAACGAACCGATGTTAATACTCGTTAGCCCATTTCCATTATCTATAGTATAACTCTGAACTAAAGCCCCTTGGCTGTTTACGATACGAACATCAATAGGAGAGTTGTTTGCTGGATTAAGGCCTACTTTAACATAGTCTATTGCAGGATTTGGCAGTAACACCAACTCTTGCTCACCCTTTGGTGCCAAGCCATTTGCTGATCCTGCACTTACATCCGGTGAGCCTATTTTTAGGCCATTGGCACCAACATTTAGGTTACCTGAAGTTTTACCTGTTGATGGGTCCATTAAATTATAATTGCCCTGAGGTAAATTACCTGAAGATTGAATGTTTCCATTTGAATTAACCAATACCGATGCTATAGGGTTATTGTTTTGATCAAGTACAATCATCCATTTGCTACCACTGTCGGTATTATTTTTACTTACCACGTTGTTGGATTTGTGGTTAACTAATTGAATATCATATGCATTTAATTCTTTGTAGTCATTTGCAAAAATTGCAACACTATTTGCATATTCTTTGTCAGTAGTGTTACCGTAGTACGATGATGTATAGTCTTTGTAATCAGAGGCTTTTATAAGATAATTGCCTTCGATGATTTCATTAAACTCGTATAAGCCTTTATTGTTGGTAAAGGCCGACTGAACCCGTTCGTAAACATTTGTAATGCTATTGTAAGCTAATAAATCAACACGAGTCTTTGTGGCGTATTCGGCATCGGCAAACACGGTTCCACTTATTGATGATGCAGTTAGATCAACCCCTGTAGTAACGTTAACTAAAGTGTATGTTTCTGCTTTACATTTTGTGGTTTTATCCACTGCTGTTAACGTAACAGCGTATTGTCCGGCTTTTTGATAAATATGTTTAGGCGATTCTTCTTTACTGGTTTTACCATCACCAAACAACCAAGTAAGCTGCATTTTAGGGTTATTGGTTTTGGCCATAAAGTTAAAGCCATAATCATATGTTGTATAGTAGCTTATTGTAGCTGAACAAGTATCTTTTTCTGTTTTATTGGTGGGGTTGTTTTTACCGTTTGAAGTATTTAATGCATCATCCTTATTTTCCGCTGTTGTTTTATTCTTGTTTGATTTAATATCAGAAAGTTGTTCGCTTATTAAACCTTCGGCCATTATTGGATTGTATACTGTTACTCTTTTTGGTGCAGCGTTAATATTGGTTAAGCCAATTAAATGATTTGTTGGGTTAACGTTCCCTGAATTTACATGGTTATTATTAACATCACCAATATTGTAATTTTTACTACCAGCCACCGAGTTGGTTCCTGCAAAATTGTTTGGAAATGAAATCGCATTGTTATTACTACCATTAACTGGCAGTCGGGCAGAGGTTCCTGTTAACGAAGGTAATTCGTTAGTTTGGGTGCTCGGGGTTTGGTGTTGGTTGCTACTACCATTGCTTAGGTAATATCCACCCACAATACTGGCCGACACAATGGCCAGTAAAATAATGAGCGTAAACAGATTGCGTGTGCGCAAAAACCTGTTTTTACGGGCATGAATATGAACCAACAAATCAATGTCTGGCTCTGTTTCTTCATAGCTGTTTAGCTTTTCCCGCATCAGCTCATCAAATCTATTTATTTGCTCGGTATTCATAAATTTGCAGATGAGTTTTTTCCTTGTATCAATTTAATCAAATAATTTCTTGCTCTGGCCAACTGAGATTTCGAAGTTCCCTCAGAAATCCCCAACATTTCACCAATTTCGTTGTGTTGGTATCCTTCAACTATGTATAAGTTAAAAATGGTTCGGTATCCATCGGGCATTGTTTGTACTTTGTCCATTAACTCTGTAACTCCCATTTTACCTATAATATCGCTGTCAAAACCCACATCATATGCGGCTTCAATGTCTACATTGTTGCTTAACTTTAAATTTTTACGGTAGTGTTTAATCGCAGTATTAATTATAATACGCTTAATCCATCCTTCAAAAGAGCCTTCAGCCTTAAACGATTTAAGGTTGAGGTAAACCTTAACAAAAGCATCTTGAAGAATATCTTTCGCGTCATCTCGGTTTTTGGCATAACGCATACACACCCCCATCATTTTACCAGCAAACCTGCGGTAAAGTTCGTTTTGGGCGAGTACATCGTTATTCAAACACCGTTGAATAAGCTCAGCTTCAGCTAATTCTTTAATGCGTTCCAATTGGTATAGTTTGTAGAGTTAAGACACTAGCTTTTTTAACATGGTTGCGTGGGCGGGCATTTTTTTTTAATCTTAAATAGCAAATGTATATTATGCGGTGTTCTTTAATACAAAAAACGCGAGCCGTTTTGTACGATTCGCGTCATTTTATGTAAATTATGAATTTAGTTTATTGCGGCAGGCTGTTTTTAAACTCTTGGTACCTTGCATCAAATGTTCCCGTACTTCCTCCACTGCCAAGGCATTTCCAGGTTTCTTCTATATTTAAAACGCGGTTATCAGGGTTTGGGTGTGTGCTTAAAAACTCAGGTATTGAGGTTCCTCCACTTATTTTTTGGAAAAAATATTTTGCCCCTTGCGGGTCGTATTCTGTTCCCAATAAATACCTTACGCTATAATCATCTGCCTCAGTTTCATCTGTTCTACTAAACTTTAATGCCAATAATTGTGAACCAATTTGTGCAATTTGTTGTGTACTCCCACTTGTAAAAATTTGAATTAAGGTCTCTACCCCATATTGTTTTAACATTTGGTTAGCACTATGCCTGCGATCGGCATGCGCAATCTCGTGCCCCATTACACCGGCCAATTGCATTTCGTTATCTAGGTATTTTATAATTCCTGTATAAACATATATGTAACCTCCCGGAGTACAAAATGCATTTAGGGTATTATCATCTTTAATAATACGAATGCGCCACGGAAATTCATCTTTGTAATAAACCTTGCCGGAATTTAAAATGGTATTACGGATACGGTAAATGTGTCCATATGCAACATGGTTTGTAGCCGAGTCTAAAACAGGGTAGGTGGTTGGATCTGCCTCTATTTGTTGAACAGAAGCTTGTCCCATTTGTAAGTCCTGATTAATGCTCATCAATAAACCTACTGCACCACCCGGTGCTTTACCTCCACAATTATCTGTAAATGAAGCGTCTTTTTCGCTGCTGCAACCTGCAAGTAGCGCGCCTGCAACAAACATGGGTATTAACGATTTTATTCTCATGGTTTTAATAATACAATAATGTGCAAGTTAATTACAATTTAGGGGTTAAACCTAATGTGGCAGCTATGTTTACCATAAAAGTATATGCCTCTTCGGGGTTATTGGAAATTTTACCTTCTAATATGGCCTCTCTAATTTCTGTTTTTATCAGCCCCACCTCTCGGCTTGGTCCAATACCAAAAGTTTTCATGATGTCTTCGCCACTGATTGGCGGTTGCCAATTTCGCAGGGCATCACGCTCGGTAACATCAGCCACCAATTGTTTAACTAGTTCTAAGTTTCTGCGGTAGGTTTCTACTTTTTGTAAGTTTCTGCTGGTGATGTCTGCTTTGCAAAGCAAAAATAGCGCATCAATGTCTTCTTCTGCATCAACAATTAACCTACGTATGGCACTGTCTGTAACTCCATCCTCAGCCAATACTTTTGGACGATGATGCAATGCCACAATTTTTTCTACAAACTTCATTTTTTCATTTAACGGAAGTTTTAGGTTGCCGAAAATTTTCTTCACCATACGACTACCTTTATCCTCATGTCC
>JBFYQC010000159.1:0-3359 GCA_041302975.1 Bacteroidota bacterium | reverse complement strand
GTAAAACGGAAGGTTTTTTTATGCCATTTATTTTTAAAATAATGCCTGTTGCCAACACGGCCAAATAGAGCTTATTGCAAAACAAGTAGGAGTATATGAAAATATTTGGAAGTTTAATTTTAAAACATAAATTCGAGTAGCCAAAAAACCATTCTAATCATTTAAACAGAACACTTATGAAAAACTCACTCACTCACTAGTAACAACAAATTTTTATTTTTGTTATTAAGCTTATTCTATTGTAATTTATTGGATGCCCAAGTTAATTGCGAAGATTGTTCTACTGGTCCGCCTCAAGAAGTTCAAATTGACCTATGCACATTTAACAATACAATTCAAGTTAATTATTTCAATGTGCCTGGTGGTCCTTTCGACTTAGACCTTATAGATGCTCCGTTGGTAAAAGTAATTTTAGTATACAGAATTCAATATTGTCCTGATGGTACTCAATCTTTAATTATTGATGATTATGTATATATGGACCTCAGACAATATTGGGAAACGGTATTTTTGAGATACAATCAATTTGGCTCTTCTACAGGACATAATATAGTTAGTCTAAATGTGGTGCCTGCTAACATCAATTGCGATTATGACATCTCACTTGAACCAGTTACAGAGTGGCATAGGATAATGACATCCGCTGTTGACGAGGCTATCGATAGGCTCTTATTGGATGTGGGCATTACCACCCAAGGTAATTATACCGTTATTAAAAAGGGGACTTGTTGGTCGAAAGTAGAAGTAGAATTGCCAGTAGGATCATTTATTTTATCAAACCCAGACGATAATAACAGCACAGTAATAAGAACTGTAGGGATAGGAGGTGCTGACATTGTGCAATATATCCCATGTAATGATAACTGTTGTAAATCTCAATACTCATGGACAGAAGTTGAACTTTTGAATGGATCAACGCGCTGGTTATGGAAAAGAATATCCGTAGAAGGAGATCAAGGCTCTTGTGAACAACAACCGTTACCTGATTACAACAGCTATCCTGGTAGAATGAAAGCTAAGATGATTGATCCTAATACAGGTGATACAATTGATATTTATGGTACAGTAAAAAAACAAGATGCATGCATGCAAAGTTGCGATTATGACGAACCACCAACTACAACAGGATTTATTCAAAAAGAGAACAATGAATATGAAGAGTTGCTTTTAATACCTACATCTAATTCTGAATACTTAAATGTGAAAACAAGTAAAGAAATTAAAACCATTGTAGTTTTTAGTTTAAATGGCCAAAAAATTGAAAATGATGTAAAATATGAACATAATCAACTCCATATATCAACCCTAAAAAATGGAATTTATATTGCTCGAATTTATTTCTCTGATAATAGTTATAAAACTACACAGTTTATAAAATAAGTTAGGTAAACCACCATGAACCCAAGAACCATACTTTATTTAAGTGCAATCCTTATGTCTATTTTTTGGCCGGCATTGGTAAAAGCACAACAAGTAGCTGATGCTTGGGTTTATGGTGGTAATAATAGTTTAAATTCCTTTGACTGTTACATTGATAATCTTGGCAACAGATATCAAGTAGTATACACCAATCAAGGAACAATTGAAATTGACAGTTTAGGATATATCAAAACGCTTTCACCAAACAATTCTGTGATTATTAGCCGCACTGTTATTGTTAAATTTAACGAATTTGGACAATATCTATTTCATATTAATATCCCTTACAGTGCAGGAGATTATGCTACTATTTTAACTTTTGATACTGATAACAATGTATATTTTTGCAGTAAAATAAACAATAATAATCCAAACTATACACTGTTTGATGCACTTAACAATCCTTATTTGCTTAATGTCAGTCCTTTAATAGGCAATAGTACTACATTGTTGTGCAAGTTAAATACTAACGGAACTTTTGGCTGGGTAAGAGCTTTATATCGAAAAAGTGGAATAGATGCTCCTCCAAATAGGTTAACCTATTTGCGTGAAATTATTTACTCCAATTCATCAAAAAATGAAATTAAACTTATTACACCGAATTATAGACCTTTAAATGTAATTACACCAGATACTATTTTAATAACATCTAACCTAAATATTAGAGATACTATTACCATAAGCTCAATTATACCTCAGTATACTTTTTTAAGCAACGGGCAACTCTTAAAACAAAGTGAACCATTTAAAAACCAACTAACTGCCACATGTGATGCCGTTGGTTCTTTTAATAACGGTGCTAGTTATTCAAATATTAGATTTTATAAACACAAACAATATAATTATTTGATTTTACACCTTGAACTAAATGCCGATGACTCATTATTCTTTAACAAAAGTATACCCTTGTACCAAGGCTCTAATTATATACTCATTTGTACAAATGATAGCGATAGTCTTTTATGGGCAAAATCAATTACCAAAAGTTCACGCATTTCCGCTATTGATATAACTTCTGATACGACTAAAAACAATATTGATTTAATAATTAATTACAACCATACTTATGATGTTATAACATTAGATCCATCTTTAAATAATGGGGTAAACTCTAATGTTTATGCTATAAAATTAAACCCATTAACTGGAATAATTACTCAAACAAAAACAATACTTCCAAATATTAATTATTATTTCATTGGTAACCGAAAACTGAGTTGGAATCCAATTGCCAAAAAATACTTTTATTCAACCTATGATTATTTTGGTTTTTTAGATTCCAATCTCAACCTTTTATCAAGTCATGCAGCCATTACAGGACTTGGTGGTGTTTTAAACAGAAACAACTCTTCTCGACTACATATTGATAACAAAGGATACGCATACATAACTGGCAGCATATACGATAGTATTATCTTTAATTGCTTTACCCGTTATGCAAACCCTATACATTCATATAGTAAAGTAGTTGTCACTAAGATAGCTCCCTTAATAACAATAGACTCTAACTCCTGCAATCCTGTTACTTCGCCAAGCGGCAGGTATTTATGGGATACATCAGGTGTTTATTACGATACCATACCAAGTATTACAAATTGCGATAGTGTACTCGAAATTCGTTTTACCAATTTGTCGTCAAAAATCAATTACGATACTTCTGTTCATGTGTTCATGCAATCGCCTAGTGGTAAATATATTTGGGATAGTACCGGAATTTATAATGATACTTTATCAAACAGGTTTGGTTGCGATAGCGTAATCATTTTTAACCTTAAAATATTACAAACCAAACATACCATAGATACAAACGTTTGCGATACTTACCAATCGCCAAGTGGCATATATTGGTTTGATAGCACGGGTGCTTACACAGACACTATACCCAATACTGCAGGTGCCGATAGCATTATTACCATTAACCTAAGGGTACTAAAAAGTTT
>JBFYQC010000158.1:0-10722 GCA_041302975.1 Bacteroidota bacterium | reverse complement strand
GCCATCACCATTCAAAATACAAACAGTGTACTTCCGGTTAAGTTAATGTCGTTTACGGCCAATTGTAACTTAAAAAATATAGATTTTAAATGGGCTACAGCTTCAGAATACAACAACAGTTATTTTACCATTGAGTCGAGTGCTAACCAACGTAATTGGACCACCATAACCAAAGTAAACGGAAATGGTACTTCTAATTCGGTACAAACATATACTTACCGCTTTTTAGACCAATTGCCGGCCAATACATATTACCGTTTAAAACAAACAGATATCGATGGCAATTACTCATACTCGGGTGTTGTTGTGGCCAACCCATGCAATAGTGAAGTGATGAATATTGACATCTACCCAAATCCTACAACAGGATCTATTAACTTATCTTATCACCAAGATGGAGATCAATCGGGTGCTGTATCCGTTTACAATATGTTAGGCGCTAAGGTATTCCAAACGGAAAGTTTTCCATCAGCCATCAATTTCGAATTGCAACCCAATGGTATTTATTTTGTTCATTTTACAAACAATACGCAAAACGTGGTTAAGAAAATAATGGTTAAACACGATTAGATTAATAGGGTTATTAAAATCACCCATTAAAATATTAAGCGAAAAATATATAATTAATAGCAGTTAAGTGTACTAACTGCTATTAGTTTTTTGTGAAGATGATAAGATGCTTTTTTTCTCCGATTTGTATTTAATTAACTAACGTTTTTAGTCGCTTTTAGTGAGTCTACTGTTATTTAAAACGCTATTCAAGTTTCATTTACTAACAATACTTAATCAATGAAATAAATTAGCTAATTGTTAATGATAAATAAGTAAATGTTGTAATCCAATCAAACATATCGCTGAAGGGAAATACTTATGTTTGTTTGCGTAAATTAATGAGGGATTAACATGCAAGAGAAAATAAACTTAAGAAAACACATCACAGCACAACGTAATCATATTTTAAGCGAACAAAAATTAGTTTGGAATAAATCGATAAATGACCAGTTAGAAGCAATTTTAACCAATAGTAATATACAAACCGTGCATACATTTATTCCTATGAAAGGTGAAGTAAATATTATACCAACCATAGAATATATGCTAAATAGGGGTACAAAAGTTATTTGTCCTAAATCATTACCAAAACGCACCATGGAAAATCGTGTACTTACTTCATTACATGACCTAGAAAATGGTATGTACGGGACACAACATCCAGTTTCAACTCAAATATATAGCGGTAGTTTTGATTTAATTATAATACCCGGATTAGCTTTTGATGAAAAATTTAATCGCATGGGTTATGGCGCAGGATATTATGACACTTTTATTTCTCAACACCCAAATACCTTAAAGTTGGGGGTTTGTTATCCTTTTCAATTGGTTGATAAGGTGCCAGTAGAAGCGCATGATGTAAAGTTAGATGGGTTGATTTATTAATAGTTATTTGGCACGCATGGCTGTTACCGGATCTAGTTTTGCCGCAGCAACAGCAGGAATTAAACCAGCCATAATACCTACCAAAGCAGAGGTGCCAAAACCTGTTAAAATATTGGATATGCTTAACACCACTTCAAAATCAAAAAAGTATTGCACTGCAAATACTGATAACCCAACCACACTTACACCTACTGCACCTCCAGCTAAACACAATACCACAGCTTCAACTAAAAATTCAATCAATATAAAATAGCTACGTGCACCTAAGCTTTTTTTGATGCCAATTTGGTTAGTACGTTCTTTAACAGAAACAAACATGATATTGGCAATGCCAAATCCGCCTACTAGCATGGCAAAGCCGCCAATAATCCATCCGGCAATGGTTACCGCCTTAAAAGTTGCTTTTAGTGGCGCGTCAAATAAACTGGTTTTATTTAAAGCGAAATTTTCTTCTTGTCCTGGGCGTAGTTTACGTTGTGCTCGCATAATGCCACGCAACTCTTCCTCTAATAAATCAGGCGATATACCGGCTTTTGTTTTCACTTCAATGGTAGTTTGGTTTCTATTTGAATTTAACCTGATATAATTGGATAGACATTTAACTGGCACAATTACCAGTTTGTCAAACTGGTTACCAAACAAACTTTCACCTTGTTTTTCTATTATGCCTACAATGCGGTACTTATTCTTTTTCACCACAATTTCTTTACCTACAGCATTACCATTCGGAAATAAATTATCAGCTAATCCGTAACCCAAAACAACCACAGGTAAACCATTGTTCGTTTCTGTATCGGTAAAATAACGGCCCTCTATAATGTTAAAATTTTTTACACGATAATAATCGTGTGTGACCCCCGACATACTAACTCCAGAAGCAGTATTGCTGCCATATTCAACCGTGGCATTTCCAACAGTAGCAACTAAACACGCAGCCTCAGATAATTGGCTGTTGAGTTCAATTTGTTTTAACTCATTAAGTGTGGGGTTAGGTCTATTCATAAACTTCCACCACTTGTAATCGCCACTAAAATCCCATGGCCATTTGTCAACTATAATGGCATCTTTGCCAAGAGTATCGATGCTCTTTTTTACGTTTCGTTCCAACGAATCAACCAAAGCCAACACCATAATAATACTAAAAATACCTATGGTAATACCAAGCGTTGATAGGAGGGTACGCACCTTGTTTCCCTTTAAAGCTTGAAAAGCAAAAATGGTACTTTCTGTTATTTGGTTAAAAATGATGCGTAGTTGTTTCATGAGTTATACAAATGTATTAAATTACCAATTAACAGCAGGTAAATGATGTTGCTTCAAATAATCGTTGGTTTTACTAAAATGTTTACACCCAAAAAAGCCATTGTAAGCTGAGAAAGGCGAGGGGTGGGCAGCTATTAGTATCAGATGTTTTGATGCTTCAACCAAGTGAGCCTTACTTTGTGCAAACTTGCCCCAAAGTATAAATACTACGTGTTCTTTTTGAGTTGATACCGCTTTAATTACTGCATCGGTAAACTCTTCCCAACCTTTACCTTGATGCGATCCGGCTTTGTCTTTTTCAACTGTTAAAGTTGCATTTAACATCAACACACCTTGCTTGGCCCAATGCGATAAATCTCCATGTTTAGGTATTTCAAAACCATCAATATCAGTTTTAAGTTCCTTGTATATGTTTTTTAATGATGGCGGGGCATTAACTCCTTTGTTTACGCTAAAACACAAACCATGTGCTTGTCCTTGCCCGTGGTATGGGTCTTGGCCAATAATAACTACACGTACATTTTCAAAAGCGGTGTAATCAAAGGCCGCAAATATTTGTTGGCTGGGAGGAAATATTGTTTTATCTCCTGCTTTTTGCTGTTTTAAAAAACTAACCAATGCCTCAAAATAAGGCTTGTCGAACTCCTGCTGTAAAACGTGTTTCCAACTTTCTGCTATCGCTACTTGATTACTCATTTAATATTTATAACTTGAGATATATTTCGAACGCAAATTATGCAACATAATTACAAACTTTACACCTGCTTATTTTTATTTATTTGTTTATCGGTTACAGGCTTTTCACAAACGGTTAAAAGTTATGCCGTAATGGTAAAACGCGAGGGTACATCAACCCCAATTAAGTTGGTTTGGGATAAAGACGTTACCACCAATTCATATAACATTTACCGCAGAATACCCGGACAATTAACATGGGGCACTTCTATTGCCACCAAAGTTGCAAATGATACTTTTTATATTGATAACGCTACTTCAGGTACATACGAATATTATGTACAACGTAATTTAACAAACGGACAACGTGGGCATGGTTATTTGGTAACAACAGTTGGTGTGGCTGATGCCGTTAAAGCCAACAGAATGTTGTTGGCCATTGACGCTAATTATGTACTGCCATTATCACCTGAAATAAATCAATTAGTTAAGGATTTAGTGGCCGATGGTTGGTTTGTTGATACCATGCATGTTATACGTGATGCTAATGTTTATGCCGTTAAACAACGAATAGTAGCTTGGTACAATACCTATAAAAATGATTTACATAAACCACAACAGTTATATTTGTTGGGCCGCATTCCAGTACCTTATTCGGGTGTCATTTTTCCTGATGGACATACACCTGACCATAAAGGTGCATGGCCTGCAGATGTGTATTTTGGAGTGATGAATGAACAAATTTGGACTGATAATATAGCCAATTTTGATTCAGCTTCGCAAGCACGTAACCGCAATATACCTGGTGATGGTAAGTTTGATGTAGACTATTTATTTCCGGATAGTAATAGTTTAGAAATAGGTAGGGTTGATTTAACCAACATGCCTGCATTTGGACAAAGTGATACGCAATTGGTAAAAAGTTATCTAAACCGTGCACACGATTTTAAAACCATAAAATTTGTACCCAACCGCAAAGCGGTGGTTGATAATAATTTTGGGGTGATGAATGGCGAAGCTTTTGCTAGCAGCGGCTATCGAAGTTTTAGCACCATGATTGGTAATGAAAATATTATTGATGATGATTTATTAACTACCATCAAACGATCATCACATTTATTGGCTTACGGCTGTGGCGGTGGCTCTTATACTAGCGCATCAGGCATTGGCACTACATCAAGTTTTGTCTCAGATAGTATTAATGCGGTGTACATGATGTTGTTTGGCAGTTATTTTGGCGATTGGGATAACAACAATAACTTTTTACGTGCACCATTATGTTCAAAGCCTATGAGTTTAGCCACCATGTGGAGTGGCCGCCCGCATTGGAATTTACATCCCATGGGCATGGGACATACCATTGGGTATTGTGCTAAACTAGCACAAAATAATGTAGATGGCCGATTGCTTACTCCGGTTACATTAAGTGGATATTTCAGCAGTTTTTTCCCATCTTATGTGCATGTTTCGTTAATGGGCGATCCAAGTTTGCGTTTGTATTACCATGCCATTCCTCAAAACGTAGTTGCAACACCTAATGCAGATTCTACAATATTTAACTTAACATGGGATGCCGTTCCGGGTGCAGTGGGTTATCAGGTTTTCAGGTCGTTAAATTCAATGCATGGTGGTGATGCCATAACATCGAGTACCACCAATTCGGTTAGTATCAGTAATATATTTCCGGGTGTAAATTACATGCACGTAAGAGCTTTATTTATAGAAACCTCTGCATCGGGGCAATATAATCAATTGTCTTTAGGCACGGCTTTAAACGTTACGGGTGGTGTTAATGCGGTTGGTTTGATGGAGCAATCAATACAAAAAATGGATGTAGAGATTTATCCTAACCCGTCAACCAATTATTTTACTTTAGGTGGTGGTGTTAAAAATGCACAATTACAAATGTTTGATGTAACTGGAAAATTGGTTTTAGAGCAGGTTAATATCAACGGATTTCAATCTATACAACACAACCTACAAACAGGAGTTTATATTGTTAAATTAACACAAACAGGTAAGGTAGGGTATACGAAGTTGGTTGTTGAATAAAGAATAATTTCATCCCCTAAGGATTGTGTGGCAACTACTCCTTTGTTAAAGGATAATTTCATCTCTTTGGTATTTAACTATTCGAACCCTGAAGGGATAATATTATATTAATAGCAGCCTTCTGCAAAAAAGACTAAAATTTATAGATGTAAATCAGTTTTTTGGTTTCAAAAAATTCCTCTTCAAACCAATCTTTTAATGGGTATTCATCAACAAAAAGTTTACGGTTAATACGTTTTATGGCTTTGGTTTCTTCTTTTAAATCGCCACCTTTTAATAGTAAGTAGCCGTTAATTTTATTGTTACGACTGGTTTCGTCAATGTAACTTTGGGTCCAACGGAATAACTGATCCATAGGGGCCACAGCACGGCTCACCACAAACTCAAATTGCTCTTTAAGGTTTTCAACGCGACCTACCACAAAATCAGTATTAGGCAACTCAAGCGCTTCGGCAATACTCTCTGCTACCACAATTTTTTTACTGATGCTATCGCACAAAGTAAAGTTTACTTCCGGGAACATAATAGCTAATGGAATACCTGGAAATCCGCCACCGGTTCCTAAATCCAACACTTTGGTGTGAGGGATAAAATGTATGAATTTAGCAATGGCCAACGAGTGTAAAATATGTCGCTCGTATAGTTGGTCGATATCCTTTCTCGAAATTACATTTACCTTTTCGTTAGCTGTTTTATACAACTCGTACAAAGCAGCAAATTGCTGTTTTTGATGCTCGGTAATTTCGGGGAAGTATTTTAAAATAAGTTCAATCATAAAGTTTGCGAAGGTATGTTAACTTACCATTGTTTTCTATTTTTGGTAAATAAGCCCTTGGTACCATAGGTTATCATGTAAAACAAATACACAATATCTAAAATCAATAAATTAAACACCAGCGATTGGTACTTTAACTTTTTGCCACTCATATAAAATACGATACTTTGGCTAATATACTTAACGGCAAAAATACCCGATACAATTGGCCAACTGTAAATATTAAAAATCAGTGTTGTGCCCAAAAATGAATAAAATAGCATGATGGCGAAATAGTATGTACCTAATATACGTTTGTGTTTAGCTTTGTAATATTTACCAGTAGTCATGTGGCGCGATTTCTGGCTGCTCCATGAAGAGAAAGTGCTCTTGGCATCGGTATTTACAAATGATGCAGGATCAATTTCTATAGCTACGTTAGTAGATGTGGCAGCTTCGTTAACAAACAAATCATCATCGCCCGACATGATATGTTGGTGACTGGCAAACCCTTTGTGCTTGAAGAATAAGTCTTTGCTGTATGCCAAGTTACGACCAACACCCATAAATGGGTTTTTACGCAATGCCATTGCGAAATAAAACTGTGCTGTAATTAAGGTTTCGAAACGTATGAATTGGTTTAAAAAGCCATTACGTTTGCGGTAAGGGGAAAACCCTAGTACAATATCTTTACCGGGAGTAAAGCGACTTTGCATATTTTTAATCCACTGGTTGCTTGCCGGCTGACAATCAGCATCGGTAAACAAAAGCAAATCATATTTAGCCGCTTTAATACCTATAGTTACTGCAAACTTTTTACCTGTGGGGTATTTTTCCTGTTCAATAAGTTGTGATATTTTTAAGCGGGGTTGTGTTTTTTGAAGTTCTTCCAACCAAGCCTGACTGCCATCCCAGCTGCAATCATTTACTACCACCACCTCAAATTCAGGATAGTCTTGCTCTAAAATAGAAATGAGGTTTTTTTGTAGGTTTTCGAACTCGTTTCGTGCAGCTATAATAACAGATAGAGGCTCTTGTTTGTTGTTTTGGACAGGTTGCGGCTTAAAAAATGCAAATTTACCAAATACTGCATAGTAATAATAAAGCAGCACCAAGGCCGATGCGCCAAGTGCCGAAAGGAGTATCCAACCAAGTGGGGTTATAAGTTCTAACATATTACAGAGGCGCAAAATAGGGATAGGATAACTAAGGAGTGTAAAATGAATTTCAACAGGGTGTGCAGAATTAGTACACATGTGTGTGTTAATTCTGATGAATATGGAATAAACACCTTATTTTGTGTGTACTTTCCCAAAGCTGATAAACCTTATTGTTTATACAAAAGTAGCTTAAGAAAGGTTTTTTGAACGGATTTTATGAAATGTTTGGTAGTTATTTAAAATAGTCATACTTTTGCCGTCCTTTTATATAAAAAATATCCCAAGAATGGCAGCTAAAAAAACAACAAATGAGCAAGTTGTCTTAAACGACTATGAATCTGTGATTATTTTCACACCCGTGCTCTCAGATGAGCAGCTGAAAGATGCTGTAGCCAAATACCGTAGTTTTATTACGGATAATGGCGGAGAGATGGTTCATGAAGAAAATTGGGGCTTAACAAAGTTGGCTTATGCCATAGATAAAAAAACCACAGGTTTTTATATTATCTATGAGTACAAAGCACCAGCTGAGTTTGTCGCAAAATTTGAATTGGCCTTCAGACGTGATGAAAGAATCATGCGTTTCTTAACTACATCGTTAGACAAGCATGCACAAGTTTACAACCAACGTAAACGCAATGGTGAATTCAATCAAAACAAAAAAGAAAAACAACAAGAAGGAAAGTAATTTATGAGCAGACCAAGAACTCAACACAATCCGGCTATGGTGTTTAACACCACTCCGGAAACTCCGTTAAAGAAAAAATACTGCCGTTTTAAAAAGAATGGTATTAAGTATATTGACTATAAGGATGCTAACTTCTTGATGAAGTTTGTTAACGAGCAAGGTAAGATTCTACCTCGTAGAATTACCGGTACTTCATTGAAATACCAACGTAAAATTGCATTGGCAGTAAAGAAAGCTCGCCACTTAGCTATTTTACCTTACGTTGCGGATGGTTTAAAATAATTTCAACAGGGAGAACATCAAGATGAAAATTATACTTAAAGAAAACTTGAAAAACCTTGGTGCGCAAGGTGATGTATTAACTGTAAAAGACGGTTATGCAAATAACTACCTTTTCCCTCGCGGTTTAGCCATTATGGCAACTCCATCAAACATTAAGATGATGGAAGAAAATAACCGTCAAGGTGCATTAAAGCGTGAAAAAATGAAAGCAGATGCATTGGCGCTTTCAGAGAAGCTAAAAGAAGTAAAGTTAACTATCGGTACAAAAGCTGGTACTAACGGAAAAATCTTTGGTTCTATCACTCCATTGCAAGTATCTCAATCTTTGAAAAATTTAGGTTACGAAATTGACCGTAGAAAAATTGAAGTTGATGATATTAAATTATTAGGCACTTACGAGGCTATTGTTAACTTACACAGAGATGTAGTAGTTACAATTGCAGTAGAAGTTGTTTCTGAATAATATTTGATTGATTTACCATAAAAGCCCTGGCCTTGTCCAGGGCTTTTTTTATGCCCTTTTTTGTCGGTTTGATAAGTCTTATCTCTAAAATTTAATTTAAGTTGTTTTTGCATAAAAACGAAAATCTATATTAAGGTTTAAGTTGCATTTATTCAGTATAAGTGATTAAATATTGAAATAAATGGATTTTTGTGATGTAAAATTCCTTTGTTTGAAAATTTTTTCTGCCTGATAGTCAATATTTTAAAACGAGCAGCTTATTTAGTTAAACCGTAGTTTGTTTTGTATGAATATATATTTGTACTCAATAAACGCAACTTATCATGTACAAAACTACCCCTAAAATGTTTACATGTGTTTTATTAGCTCTTTTGCTAATAAACGCGAAAGCTTTACTGGCACAACCTAACCCAGTAACTAATTTTGGCTTCGAAGCCAGTTCTTCTTCACTAACAGGTTGGACAACCTCTAACCATGCAGGTACAAGTGCTGTGGCTGCCACTAAAATGCATAGTGGGGCATATTCATTTACCAACAATTACAGAAATACAGTTACAAGTGGCTATATTGAAAGTAATAGTACGATTAGCGTACCTAATAATCAATACCTTATTTTGATAGCACATTACCAAGTTACCGCTCGTAATACCAATTCACGTGTAACAATTGGCGTGTCTGGTAATATGGGGTCAGCTTTCACCCCGGCTGCCAATAATACTTATTACCAAATTAGCCGCGCCATTCAGAATACAACAGGTATTACGGCCTCTTGGAAACCTCGTTTCAATATGTACTCTAGCTCAGGTACTCAATCACGTAATTTTTATTGGGACGATATTATTGCTTATGTAAGTAATTCGGCAACAATTGACCTTACTGCTCCAAATTCGGCAACTAATTTAACGGCTAGTTTTACTTCTAATACAGTAAATCTGAACTGGCAAAATGGAATTGATAATACTGGTGGTAGTGGTGTACAACGTACCATCATTTTGCGCGCAGCAGGTAATTGTTCTACTGCTGCCCCAACTTTAGATAACCAAGTTGTATATAGTAAAAGCGGAGGATACGGTGAAAGTACGTTAGGGGCTTGGACAGTATTAGATACCGTTACTGCTGGTATTACGTCATATATAGATAATACAATTGCCTCGAGTACAGGTTATGTTTATGCTGTTGTTCACGAAGACAAGGCCTATAATCATTCAAATGCAGTTACTTTGGTTGCTCCTATATTGCCTATTTCATCACCTACTTCTCCTTCTAATAACCAAACAAATTTAAGTACTACAGGATTGTCGCTATCGTGGCCAAGCGTTTGTGGTGCTGCTTCTTATCGTGTATATCTTAGTACAAGCCAAACTGATGTAAACAATGAAAATTCATCTGCAATGTTGGTTTCGTCTCATCCAACAAATACATATACTTTAACAACAAATCTTAATGGACTAAGCACCTATTATTGGAAAGTTGTACCATTAAATACATCAGGTAGTCCAAGTGTA
Source organism: Bacteroidota bacterium (assembly GCA_041302975.1). Taxonomy (GTDB): domain Bacteria; phylum Bacteroidota; class Bacteroidia; order UKL13-3; family UKL13-3; genus UBA6183. Next base: position 443 of record JBFYQC010000158.1, on the reverse strand, counting down.
AATAACAATACATTTAATTTTACCACAATGATTGCCCCATTAAATTTTGCCATTACACGTAATACCAATACCAGTTATAACAGCATCATGAGTTCGGGTAACATGTTAACATGGAGTGGAACTTTTAATGCGGATGATAAAATGAGTGACGCATTAAATCTATCTGATTTGGGTTTTACTGGATTTTCATATCAAGGTTTACCTATTACAGAATTAAAAGTAAACACCAACGGATTTGTTACATTTAACATGTCGTCAAGTGCATCTTACACCAATAGTTTTAACAGTCAAAAACAAATTGTTGCACCATTTTGGGAAGATTTGGTTTGTCAGGGATACATAGGTGGTTCATCTCAAGATGTACAAAGAAGTTTGTTGGAAAATTCGGTTAAGTACTTGGTAACCGGACAACAAGGTAATCAAGTGCTAACCATAGAGTGGGC
>JBFYQC010000157.1:0-9672 GCA_041302975.1 Bacteroidota bacterium | reverse complement strand
GTTTTTAAATCAAGGCGAGATTTGTTTATGTGGTTCGCGCATTTTTGTGGAGCGACCAATTTATGACAAGTTTAAAACTGCTTTTGTAGAGAAAGTAAAAACCGAATTGGTGGTTGGAAATCCATTAGATGCCAAAACCAAAACAGGTGCCATTGTCAGTAAAATGCATTTTGAAAAAGTGTTAAGTTATATTGAGTTGGCTAAGCAGGAGGGCGGTAGCATTTTATGTGGCGGACATGCCGTAAAACCTGAAGGCGATTGTGCCAATGGGTGGTACATTGCACCAACAGTAATAGAAGGTTTGAGTTATGATTGCAGAACTAATCAGGAAGAAATTTTTGGTCCGGTGGTTACCATTACACCATTTGATACAGACGAAGAAGCATTAATGATGGCAAACTCTACTGAGTACGGCTTGGCATCAACCATTTGGACAGAAAACCTAACACGTGCGCACAAAATGGCAGCCGAAATAAAAGCAGGAATAGTTTGGATTAACTGTTGGTTGTTGCGCGATTTACGTACACCTTTTGGTGGGGTGAAAAGCAGCGGTGTTGGCAGAGAAGGTGGTTTGGAAGCCTTACGCTTTTTCACCGAGCCTAAAAACGTGTGTGTGAAATTATAATTAAACTTTACATCGGTCAGTCCCAAGGTCAGTGCGCATAACAGCTACAGGCATTTGGGTATATAACCTCACTTTACAAAAAAACTCATTTTATTTCTGAAGTAAAATGACTAATAAATCTAAAATTGGGTGTACTGAACCGTATTCGAAAATGAAAGAAACATATTCTGATTATTTCAATAGCGTTTCAACCCATTGTTTCACCCCGATAGTGGCATTTTGAGTGATGTAAGTTACGTTGCGTTTGTGGTGTTTAACTTCCGGTGTTGATGGATCAATTACCACAATAGGCGTATTGAGTTTAACCAAATCAACCAAACCTGCCGCAGGGTATACTTGTAAAGATGTACCAATAACAACCAATAGATCTGCTTCCTGAACCAACACTGTAGCAGGTTCTATCATGGGTACGGCCTCGCCAAACCAAACAATATGCGGCCTAAGTTGCGAGCCCATTTCGCATGCATCGCCCATTTTAAGTTCCCAACCATCAATATCATATATCAAATTCGGGTTGCGGGTGCTGCGCGATTTGGTTATTTCACCATGCAAATGTAGTATGTTTTTGCTTCCTGCACGTTCGTGTAAATTGTCAATATTTTGGGTAATAATTTGTACATCATGGTGTTTATCAAGTTCTGCTAAAGCATGGTGTGCCTCATTTGGCAAGGCTTCAAGTACCGTTTTCCTGCGCATGTTGTAAAACTTTTGTACCATAGGTGGGTTTTTATGCCAGGCTTCAGGGGTGGCCACATCATACACATTATAGCCTTCCCACAAACCATCGTTGCCCCTAAAGGTTTGTAATCCACTTTCGGCACTAATGCCTGCTCCAGTTAATACAACTATTTTCATATATTTTGGGTCTACAATTAAACTAGCATAAACTATAAAATCAATTAACTCCTTATATTTGTTTGTACTGCATTGAAATATACAATTAAATATTTGCTTTTGTTTATGCTGCTTGCGCCATTTTTTGTAAGTGCACAGCAAGTGCGTTTTATCGAAAATAAAGGGCAATGGGGAAGTAATATCCTTTACAAAGCAGATATTGCGGGAGGCGATTTATACATTACCAACAAAGGTCTAGTTTATAATTTGGTTGATGAGCATGCACTGCACGAACAACAGCACAACAAAGTGGAGTCGGCCATTAATGCCCATGCTGTTTTTATCGATTTTGTTGGAGCTAATTCTTCATATACTCATCATTCCTTTAACCCCTATGTTACTCAGTATAACTATTACATAGGAAATGATGAAACCAAATGGGCTGAAGGGGCAAAGGCTTTTCAAAAAGTATTGTTGCGTAATGTTTACCCACAAATTGATTTCGAAATTGTAGGTGAAAACGGTGGTGTTAAAACTGCCTTTATTGTTAAACAAGGTGCAAATCCATCAAGCATTAAACTAGCTTACCGAGGTGCAAACCAACTTAGTTTAGCCAATGGTGATTTAAATGTACAACACTCATTAGGACAAATAAAAGAGCATAAGCCAATCAGTTTTATTAGTAATGGTTTAAAACAAGAGCCTGTTGAGAGTTCTTATTTGTTAACTAACGACACATTAAGTTATAACATTAACATCGGTAAAGGTATTTCACATCAAGATAGTTTAATTATTGACCCCTCAATTGTATTTAGCACATTTAGTGGTTCAGTAGCCGATAATTTCGGGTTTACCGCTACGCACGATCATTTGGGGAATGCTTATGGAGGAGGAACAGTTTACAATATTAATTTTCCGGTAACTTCTGGTGCTTACCAGCTTACATATGGTGGTGGTAGCGATTTTAATGATGGTCCGGCACGTGATGTGGGTATATTGAAATTTTCGGCAAATGGAACCCAATTATTATATGCTACTTATTTAGGTGGTTCGGGCAACGAGCAACCACATAGCATGAGTTGTGATGCAGCAGGTAACTTATACATTATGGGTACAACTAAATCAACCAACTTCCCATATAGGTTAGGTGTTGATAACTCGCAAAATGGTAATTACGATTTGTTTGTAAGCTGCCTAAGCTCAAGTGGAAATACATTGCGTTATTCAACATACTTAGGTGGAACGCAAAACGATGGGTTTAATAACCATGGAACATTAGATAAAAAAAATCAACTAACATATAACTTTGGTGATGAGTATAGGGGTGATATTCGTTTAGATGCAGCAGGTAATGTCTACATCGCAACGGTTACTAGTAGCAATCAAACTCAAAACTTGCCTTTGGTTAATGCCACGCAAGGTACTTTTGGTGGGGCCGGACAAGATGGTTGGGTTATAAAACTTGATGGACAGTTAAGTACCATTTTACTCAGTACCTATTTGGGTGGAAGCGGTTTTGATGCTGCTTATGGAATACGTATTGAAGATGATGTTTTTTATGTAACAGGTGGTACTTTAAGCAATAATTTACCCAACAGCTCATCGTCTGTTTATAAAGGAGGGGTAGATGGATATGTTGCAATGTATAACCAAACAGGTGTTGTTATAACTCATCAAAAAACTATTTATTTAGGTACGCAAAGTTACGATCAATCGTATTTTGTTTATACTGATAAAGATAAAAATGTATATGTAACAGGACAAACTACAGGCTTGTTTCCTCAATTAGGTAGTGGTTATTACGAAATTGGGGGTAAGCAGTTTATCACCATTTATGATGCGCAGTTAACCACTATCTTAAATCAAACTGTTTTTGGTAACGGAAGTATATTTCCCAAACTTTCACCATCTGCATTTATGGTTGATGAGTGTAACCAAATATATATGAGTGGATGGGGAGGCTCAACTAATCAAGGTCACAACCCAAATACATCTCCTGTTTCCGGCTTAATTACTACAGTAGATGCATTTCAACGTACAACAGATGGCTCTGATTTTTATTTGATAGTATTTGATAAAAGACTCTCACGCGTGGCTTATGCAACATATTTTGGTGGGGCCGTTACCCAAGAACACGTGGATGGTGGTACCAGTCATTTTGATGAGAGTGGGGTCGTTTATCAATCGGTATGTGCGGGTTGTGGTGGGTTGTCTGATTTCCCTACAACCCCCGGAGCACATAGTAGAACCAATAATGGCAGAAGAACGAGTAACCCAAACATAGGTGGTTGTAATAACGCGGTATTTAAATTTGATAGTCGTCCTAACCCGGTGCCTCCGGCAATGAATGATACTGTACTTTTTGTTGTAGCAACAGATACATTAAGTTATACCTTTGATATAACAGACGTTAATTCAGATTCTATTGCCATCACAGCAATTGTAAGTGAACTGTTAACCATCCCACCACCAAATCAACCAAGCATTATTGAGTTACAAAATAAAGCAGGATTAATAAGGGTTAACGTAAAGTGGACAGCTCCTTGTAATAGAACCAACGATACAATAATTACTATATTTAAGTTACGCGATTATGCATGTCGAACTTCTGATACTTCATCGGGAAGAATTACCATAATAGTTAAACCCGTGCCGGATCCGATTGTTGATTTAGCTTGTGCCATTAGAAGTGGAGAATCGGATATGTTGTTGCGTTGGGACAACACATGGACTTCAAATCCTGATTCAAAATATATAGGTTCGGTTAAATTATTTCGTAATAAAACAGAAGGTAGTTTTGATTCTATTGCCCAACTTAACAAGTTAGATTTAATGAATGCATACCTCGATAAAAATCTAAATGATTTAAATACTACCAACTATTGCTATAAGGTAATTACCCAGAACTTATGTGGTGTTGCAAATGGTGGAGTGCGATTGTGGTGTACGCAGTTAAAAGATAGTTTTGACGCTGCAGCATACAATTATAGTCGAGATACCATTTACTATGTACGTGCAACAGATACATTAATTGCTTCTTTAAAAATATCCGACAATGAGTTTTTCGACTCTTTGTTTTTAAGTTACACAGGTTCGTTAACGCAGATGCCGTTTGCTTTATTAACGTATAAAAATGGTGTTGGCAGTGCCGAAATAAATTTAAGGGTTATTGGTCCATGCGATAGAATTGGAGATACACTTAAACTTGATTTCATTATTCAAGACAACCGTTGTCCAATACCCATTAGAGATAAAGGTAAATTGTCTGTGGTAATTTTACCCCCTTTACCTGCTGTTAGTCCTGAGCTAAATTGTATTAAACTAACAGGAGCTAATCAAGTTGGTATTTCATGGCCTACACCTTCAGATTTACGTGTAACCAAATCTATTACTTTACTAAAACGTGATGCTTCAGGAGTGATTAGTCAAATCGGGAGATTTGGAAATGCATTTAACGAACAAGTACTTCAATCAATTATCAACCCAACCCAACAAAACACTTGTTTTGCTTTGGTGGCGCATGATAATTGCGATAACCCAACAGATACAGGTTCTTTTGTTTGTATACCTTGGACAGAAGAACAATACCCTGAACCTATACAACCACATTATGTTACAGTTGTAAATAACAAACATGTGGAGCTGAGCTGGCCTGCAACCGATAATCTTTTGAATGAAATTTACAGGTTTGATTTAGTGACCCAACAAAAGCAAAAAATGATGGAAAAAACGGCTACACTTACTGATACCATTTGGGTTGACGAACAAGTAGACGTGCAGAAATACCGCTATTGTTATGTAATAGAACCAACCAATGCATGTGGATTAAAGCCTAAGCAAAACAAACCTTCTTGTAGTATTTTATTGAATGGAGTGAGCAAACCATTTGAACATAATTTAAGTTGGACTACCTATGATTTTTTTGCTAATGGCACCAACCGACATGATTTATTTAAACGTGATTTCACGGAGCAAATTTTCTCGCTAAGGGCATCAAACGAAAACAAAATTGCTGATATCATTGATGTTGATTTGAATAAAGAAACTGGATTGTTCTATTATTATGTTATGGCACCTGAAAATCAACCAAGTGTTTACAGTAGTCAATCAAATACGGTTGAGTTGGTGCAAGCTCCATTATTGCATGTGCCTAATGCCTTTACACCTAATAACGATGGGGTAAACGATCTTTGGAATGTGGTTCCTGCATTTGTTAAAGATTATCATTGCCGCGTATACGACCGTTGGGGTAGGTTGGTTTTTGAAACCAAAGACAAGAAAAAGTTGTTTAGCGACAAAGATTTAGACAACGCTATTTTGGCCGAAGACGCTTTTGTTTATGTAATAAGTTACACCGGTTTTGAAGGAACTTTTAAACAAGTTACAGGAAATGTTACCATTTTAAAATAGCAGTATGTGCAATTGCCGATAAAGTATATTTTTGCATTTCTCAATAAAAATAAAGTACACGCATCAACATTTACTATGGCACTATACAAATTCAAACTAACATTCGAGGAATATGAAGACATTTCCCGTGTTATTGAAATTAAGTCAACGCAAACCTTTTTCGAATTCCACAAGGCAATTCTTGATTCTGTAGGTTTCGATCAAAAGCAAATGGCCTCTTTCTACATGAGTAATGATACTTGGAAAAAAGAGCAAGAAATAACGTTGGAAGACATGAGTGATGACAATGATGAGAATAGTATTCCTATTCCTACCATGAAAGATTCACGATTAAGCATGTTTGTAAACGACCCTCACCAAAAAATTGTATACGTTTACGATTTTCTCGAAATGTGGACCATGCACTTAGAGTTGGTTGGTATTGAAATGAAAGAAAAAGCCGGTATTAAATATCCGCTTTGTAGTAAGTCGGTTGGATTAGCGCCTAAACAGTACGATAAAGTACAACGTTTTGGTTTGGTTGACGACAATGAGTTTGATGAAATTACCAAAAACTACCTCGATAAATCTGATGAAATTCCAGGTGAGATTAGTGATGATGAAGCAGACGAATTTGGTTTATATGATGAGGGAGAAACAAGTGAAGAAGGTGGCGGATTTGATGACGAAAGATTTTAATTGGATAAAGTGAGTTGAGGTAAAACTTAGCTCACTTTATGTTTTAGTTTAAAACGGTAAACAGCCCTAGTTCCTTTAAAATTGTTGTGCTCTGCCCAGTGCGACAAGCGTATTTTAAGTACACATTAACCATTAAATAAATGAAAACTTTAATACTTATGCGCCACGCAAAAGCTGTTCATGCAGATGGTTTGCAAAACGATTTTGATCGCAATTTAAATGAAAGGGGAAAAGAAGATGCTGCCGAAATGAGCAAACGTTTGTTGGATAAAAAGCTGATTACTGATTTAATAATTTGCAGTGCAGCAAAACGAACATTTAAAACAGCTAAAATTGCTGCCGAACAACTAAGTTATAACCAAGACAACATACAAAAAGAGTTTGAGTTGTATAACTGTACTGTTGATGAAGCGTTAAATGTAATCAGACACATTAACGATGATTATAAAACTGTACTTTTAGTTGGGCACAACCCGTCCATTACATCTTTAGCCGGGTACTTAACAAGTGTATTAATAGAGAGTTTACCAACTTCTGGACAAGTTTGTATAGGCTTTAAAGGTATATCGTGGAAACAAGTTGCACGTAACATGGGGGAGTTAAGTTGGGTTGATTTACCAAAATTACCATTGCATTGAAAAATAAAACTGTAATTATAACCGGTGCGTCTTCCGGAATAGGAGAAGCTACTTCTTATGCATTTGCCAAACAAGGAGCTAATGTAATTTTAGCGGCACGTAAACTTGATAAATTACAAGAAGTAAAACAACGCTGCGAACAGTTTGGTGTGCAGGTTTTGGTAGTGCAATGTGATGTTAGTATTGAACAAGATTGCATCAACCTTATTCATCAAACCATTAAAAGTTTTGGTGGCATTGATGTACTAATAAATAACGCAGGTATTAGTATGCGCGCCATGTTTGCCGATTGCGACATGGGTGTTTTAAAGCAATTAATGGACATTAATTTTTGGGGCGCAGTGTATTGTACCAAATACGCATTACCCTATTTAACTGATAAAAAAGGTTCGGTGGTGGCTGTTTCTTCTGTTGCCGGTTTGGTGGGTTTGCCTGCGCGCACCGGATACTCAGCTTCTAAGTTTGCACTAGAGGGTTTTATGCAAAGCTTACGTATAGAAACTTTAAAAAGTGGGTTGCATGTGGGCATGATGTACCCGGGTTATACTGCATCAAACATACGCAATGTGGCTTTAAACCAAGCCGGTGCAACACAACAAGAATCGCCATTAGATGAAAGTAAGTTGATGCAACCTGAAACGGTAGCCGAGGCTATTGTAAACATGGTTAAAAAGCGTAAACGACAACAAATTTTAACAGGTATAGGTAAAGTTTCAAAATGGCTAAACATCTTGTTACCTTCGCGCAGCGACAAAGCAGTTTATAATTTTGTAGCCAAAGAAAAGGATAGTCCTTTTAAATAATTTTTTTCAATAGTAATTACATGATAGCAGATATATTAAAACATCAAATAGCTCAAGCATTACATAACGTATATCAGATTGAGGTAAGCGATGAGAACGTAGCATTAGAACAAACTAAACCAGATTTTGAAGGAGACTTCACTTTTGTGGTTTTCCCTTATTTAAAACAAAGCAAAAAAGGTCCGGAGCAAACCGCTCAAGAACTTGGTGCATATTTATTAGAACAGGTTGAAGAAGTTTCATCATACAACGTAATAAAAGGTTTTTTAAACTTAGTGGTGGCTCAAAATTATTGGGTAAACTTTTTAAGTAAGAACTACAGCACCAATAACTTCGGTTTTGCAACACATCCTACAAACCAAAAAATATTAGTTGAGTATTCATCACCCAATACCAATAAACCATTACACTTAGGGCACATACGCAACAACCTGTTAGGGTATGCTGTATCCGAAATATTAAAAGCCAACGCACACCAGGTGCATACTTGTAATTTGGTAAACGATAGGGGAATACACATTTGCAAAAGCATGTTGGCGTGGATGCAACAAGGTAATGCCGAAACACCTGCGAGCAGCGGTTTAAAGGGCGATCATTTGGTGGGTAAATATTATGTGTTGTTTGATAAACAATATAAAGCCGAGCAACATGAATTAGTGACGCAAGGATTAACCCAAGAACAAGCTGAAAAACAAGCACCAAGCATATTGGCTGCGCAAGATTTATTGCGCAAGTGGGAAGCCGGTGATGAAGAAACTGTGAGTATTTGGAAAACCATGAATGGATGGGTGTACGAAGGTTTTAACGTATCGTACAGAACACTTGGAATTAGTTTTGATAAATATTACTACGAGAGTAATACCTACTTATTGGGTAAAGAAATTGTAGAAGAGGGTTTGCAAAAAGGCGTGTTTTATAAAAAGGATGATGGCAGTGTTTGGATTGATTTAACAGCGGAAGGGCTTGATCATAAATTGGTATTACGTGCCGATGGAACCAGTGTTTACATGACGCAAGATATGGGTACGGCTGATTTAAAATACACCGATTTTGGTTGTAACCAATCTATTTATGTGGTAGGTAACGAGCAAGATTATCATTTTAAAGTATTGCAACTTATCCTTAAAAAATTAGGTCGCCCATATGCCGAAGGTATTTACCACTTAAGTTATGGTATGGTTGAGTTACCTGAAGGTAAAATGAAAAGCCGTGAAGGTACAGTGGTTGATGCCGATGATTTAATGGCTGCTATGATTGAACAAGCTGAAGAAACCACCATTGAGTTAGGTAAAACAGAAGGTTTGTCGGAAGAGGAATTGAAAAACCTATACAACATGGTTGGGTTAGGGGCGTTAAAGTATTTTATGCTCAAGGTTGACCCTAAAAAGAAAATGTTGTTTAACCCTAAAGAGTCAATAGATTTTCAGGGTAATACGGGTCCATTTATACAATACACGCACGCTCGTATAAAAAGTGTATTACGCAATGCACAAGCAGCTAATTTGGCTATGCAGTTTGATGCAGCAGAAATTACGTTGAGTAAAGTTGAAAAAGAATTATTGGTAACCATGTACAAATATTCAGATGTATTGGCCGAGGCCGGTAAATCTTTCAGTCCTGGTATTTTGTGCAACTACGTGTACGATTTGGCTAAAGTATACAGCCATTTTTACCACGAACATTC
>JBFYQC010000156.1:0-4622 GCA_041302975.1 Bacteroidota bacterium | reverse complement strand
CTTCAGCACTTTTAGCAATTTGAATAAATCGTTTGTTCAAGAATGGTTGCAGTTTTTTACCATCAACTTCTTTAGCAAAATCAAACAATTTATCGTTTAAAAGCATCCATGCCGGGGTGTTACAAATAATATTCGCCCCTTTAAACATAAACTCAATTCGTTGTCCACCATATTTAATGGTAGGGAAGTAGCGTGTGCCTTCTTGGTCGCGTCTGAAATGGAAAAGTACCGATGCTTTTTCGCTGGAAACTGTAATTTTTTGAGAAGTAGGATTATTGTCGTTACCCATTTTATAAATGGTTTTACCGCGCAATAAGTTCAACACATGATTCATTCTTTCGTCAATAAACGATCGAATGCCATTCATTAAAAAATCATCGTTTTTGTTGCGTTCAAAAAACTCAGCAGTACGCATTTTCTTTTTGCCCCCTACATAAAATTTCTTTACCAAATAGTCATCATCCAACTCATCTAATATTTTGATGAGCTTTAAATCGGTATCAGATATTTTTTTTGAAAAGTACTCTGATGTTTTGGCGAAAACACGTTGGTGTGTCAGGGTGAAATTGCCCAAAGAGTTTATCTGAACCACATGCGGTTCAAGCACAAACCCTATGTGCGGATGGTTTATAAGTGTATAAACCAAATCGAATGGCATTGTATTTACAACTAGCAAAGTTTACCCTAATTTAATTGCGCTAAGGTAAGCCAATGCCGTTATTTACCACATAAAATTTTAATAGATAGTTATCCTCTATATTTCCACAACGCCTTTAAAAACAAGTGTGGCTGGTCCTTGTAGCCAAACATTGCTAAATGTACGATTTGATGCATTGTAGGTAAAAGTAACTTTTAAATTACCTCCGGGAGTGGTTACTTCTGTGGTATGCACACCATTAGGTAAATTGTTTAAAAGTGCATTACTGAGTGTGGCTGCCGTAACTCCGGTACCACAACTAAGCGTTTCACCCTCTACACCACGTTCGTAAGTGCGCATGCTAATGTGGTGCAATCCCAATAGGTTAATAAAATTAACATTAATGCCTTCCTTCGCAAATTCTTCGTTGTACCTAATGCTTTTGGCATCGGCAACCAAATCTAAGCTGTTTAAATTTTGGGTTGTAAATTGTACATAATGTGGCGAACCGGTGTTTAACACAAAAGCATTGTTGTCTCGTATTTCAATTTGTTCCACATCTTTCATTTTTAACTTAATCCAAACCGAAGTATTCAGGTCGCCTTCTATTTCCACATCATGCACACCATCCATGGCCATAAAACTATGTGTACCATTAACCACACCCGTGTGTAAAGCAAATGCAGCTAGGCATCTTCCTCCGTTTCCACACATGCTGCTTTCGTTTCCATCACTATTGTAGTATTTCATAAAATAGCTTTGTGTTGGGTGGGGTTGAAGTAAAATTAAACCATCAGCACCAATTCCAAATTTTCTATCACACAAACGGGCTACTAAAGCAGTGTCTTCAACAGGAAATGTTAATTCCCTGTCATCAACCATAATAAAATCGTTTCCTGTGCCTTGGTATTTATAAAAGTTAAGCTGCATGATTAATAGTTGTGTGTTTGATTATCGGCTATTAAAATAATTTCTCTTTTTCCATCAAGCCATATTAACTCACCCGCATCTTTAATTAACAACAATTGGTAAGTAGGTTTGATGCCAGTTATGGTTAAGTTATTTCCATCAAAACGATAAGTGTTCGTTTTCTCTAATGAGTTCCAAAACGATACACTGATTGGCGAACTTTTATATTTGATATCGTACTTGAAACTGTTTTTGTAAACCAATTTTTGAATCTCGGCAGGTACTAATGTACTGTCTAAGTCATTCAAATAAAAAGCAAGTCTTTCTTCATAATAACTTCTTTTAATGGGAATTAAAATGGTATCCAAGAGTAGGCTGTCTGTTAACTCTTCTTCAATAATAACAGTGGCATTGTTGTTTTTGGGTTGGCTTGATGGTTTATCAATAGTAGTGGAAGATTTAGCATTAGTTAAAACAAGTTCGGCACTATCTTTAATCATTTTTTTTCCAACAAAAGGTATGTAGGAGACCAATCTTTTAATAAGTTTTTTATCACGATTTATTTCCTCTTTAAGCGAACGATTTTCCAAATAATAATTGCCTGCCACGATTATTCCTATTATGGTTATGGCTAAGTAAAACATATTGGCTAATCGACTTCTTTTAGGGCCTTTATCGTGCTCAGATATCAGTTCTTTCAAGAACGTTTTACGGTTGGATTTGTAATGTTCAAAAGATTCATTTAGTTCTTTATCGTTGGCTAAACGTTCTTCTAATTGCAATTTTTCACTCCCCGACAATTTATTGCGCAGGTAGCGTTCAAAGTAAAATTGGTGTGAGTCGTGTGGAGAGTTTGGCATATCTATTTGCTTTTGCAAAGTTGTACAAATTTTCGAACGGTAAAATAAAATTTTGAAGCGTACGTTAAATTGCCGAATTATTAATTTGGAACGTTGTTTGAAAGTCAATTAAATATAAACAAAAAGTTATGCATCAGAATATGAAAAAATACTTAGGATTATTTGCCGTTGCTAGCCTTGGAGGACTTGCAGCAGTTGGTATTACAAAATTAATTGATGACAAACAGGCTGACAGTTTTTCAGCAAATTACTTGGCACGATATGCCAGTTTAAACGAGCCAGGCAGTCGTCCCGACTTTGTGGAGGTGGCAGATTTGGTTACACCCACAGTTGTACACATCGTCACTACAGTTGAGCCTAAACAGCAAGATCGTCAACAACAAATGAATCCGTTTGACTTGTTTGGTCCTGGCTTTGGGTTTGAAATGCCTAACACCCCTCGTAGTGGCTCAGGAAGTGGTGTAATCATCAGTTCTGATGGCTATATTGTTACCAATAACCACGTAATTGATGGTGCAACAAAGATCAGGGTGATATTAAATGATAAACGTGAGTACAATGCAGAGTTGCTGGGTAAAGATCCAAATACAGATCTAGCTTTATTACGAATTGATGAATCCAATTTGCAGTATGCTATTGTAGGGAATAGTGATGAAGTGAAAGTAGGGCAGTGGGTTTTGGCAGTAGGTAATCCGTTTAATTTAACCAGCACAGTTACTGCAGGTATTGTGAGTGCAAAAGGGCGTAACTTAAATTTATTACGTGATGCACGTAACCCGGAAAGCCAATACAGTATTGAAAGTTTTATACAAACAGATGCCGCTGTAAATCCGGGTAATAGTGGAGGCGCATTGGTTACTTCTGATGGTAAATTGGTTGGCATTAATACTGCCATTGCCAGTCAAACAGGTCAGTATGCCGGTTATGCTTTTGCAGTTCCGGCTAATTTAATGAAAAAAGTAATTGGCGATTTAACCAAATACGGGGAGGTACAGAGAGGTTTCTTAGGCGTAAGCATTCAGGATGTGAATAGCCAATTGGCTGATAAAGAAGGTTTACGTGAGGTGCGTGGAGTATACGTGGCCAAAGTAAACCCTAATAGCAGTGCTGAAGATGCCGGAGTTAAAGATGGAGATGTGATTATTAAGGTAGAAGATGTTATAGTAAACAGCAGCAGTGAATTACAAGAACAAGTTGGAAAACGTAGTCCGGGTGATAAAGTGAAATTAACTTTATTGCGCGACAACAAGGAAATGAATTTTGAGGCTGTGCTCAAGAATAAAGAAGGGAAAACCGGTATTATAAAATCAGAAAAAGTAGAAACCAATAAGGTTTTGGACGCAGAGTTTGAAACCGTAAACCGTGAAGACCGTTTGAAGTTAAAAATAACCAACGGTGTTCGTGTAAAGAAAGTAGCCGATAAAAGTATTTTAAAAAAAGCGGGAGTGCCCGTTGGATTTATTATTACCAGCATAGACAAACGTCCGGTAGCCACACCAAGCGAAGTTAAAACAGCACTAGATAATGCCGGAGAAGGCGTGTTGATGGGAGGGATAAATCCAGATGGAAGCAAAGGGTTTTATGGTATTGGATTAAAATAGAATTGGTTGATAGTATAAAAAAACGCGCGGAGCAAAGCTCCGCGCGTTTTTTTATCGTCTATATTGCGGTGCTCTAATCCTCGTTGTAATTTAAATCCTTGCTAAAAGTTTCATCAATATACCAGGTGCTTAATAATGCAATAAAGCTGCAAACAGCACCTACTATAATTGCTGCAGTTGTAATGCTGTAGCTTTCACTCAGCCATTTAAAACTTAAAGTAATAGGAACTACGGCACCTCTCACAAAATTAGGAACCGTATTGGTTACCGTACTGCGAATATTGGTCCCAAACTGCTCACTGGCTATGGTTACAAACAGCGCCCAATAACCGGTTGCTGCTCCCAATAAGAAACTCATGATTTTGTAGTAGGTAACACTATTGGCACCAACATACAGGTAAATGATAGAAAGTAAAAGACAAGTGCTCAAATAAATCATCACTACTTTTTTTCTGCTTCTCATCATTTGGCTTAATAAACCACTTAATAAATCGCCAACCGATAAGCCCAAATAAGCATACATCACACAGTCGGCTACATCAACTTGCACTCCGTTGTTTGCAGCAAACCGATTGCTTAAATTAATCAATACACCTATTACATACCAAACGGGTA
>JBFYQC010000155.1:0-22558 GCA_041302975.1 Bacteroidota bacterium | reverse complement strand
CGTACTAAAAATAAAGAAACGCCTCCTTTGCAGGAAGCGTTTCTTATTATTAAATACCTTGCGAATATATCTTATTTTTTATTATCTATAGATAACGTAATAGATAAGTTATGAATACCGTTGAATACACGTGTTGGAGCATAAGAATAATCAATAGCTACACGAGTTCCACTTTTACTAATTGGCAAAACGAATCCTGCCCCACCTGCAAAACCGATATATTGAGTGTAGTAATCAGCAGCATCTAAAATATTATCTTGATAAGCATAGCCTCCACGCAACATAACAGTTTCTTTAAAGGCATACTCTAATCCTAAAGCAGATACATTAGCAGAAAACGCATTATAGTTAAAGTTACCATGAGCAGTTAAACGATGAAAATACGTATCACTTTCTTTGGCATCTAAACGCATATCGTAAGAAGCACCTATGTTAATTAAAGATGGCAAGTTGTAACTTTCCGATCCCATCAAAGCGCGTCTATCAGCACCCGTAATTGAATTAATAGAACGGAATGATAGACCAGATCCTGTTTGAGTCATATTAGGACCAATGTTTTTAACACTGATACCAAAACGGAAGTCTTCTTTTTTGATGTCTTTTTTCTTAGCAACCAAAGAAGTTTGGTATTGAACACCGGCATCAATACCAACACCAGTTGCCCCAACATTACTAATACCTTCAGATATTAAACGAACATTTAAGCCACCAGTAATACTATTTGAAAACTTTTTAGCATAAGCCAAAGAAATATTCAGTATTTGTGGTGAATATGTCCCTAAAGTACCATCAGGTTGAGATTCAGAAGTAATTGGAATATTTCCAAAATCGAAAGAATTGAAGGAAAGTCCCATTACACTACCAGAACCTAAATTCTGAACCAATGATAAGTTATTAACATAAACATCTGCACCTTGCAAATAGGTAGTTCTTGAGAAACCAATATCTGTTTTATTGGTGTATGCTAAGCCAGCTATATTATATTGAAACGACTCAACCCCACGAATAGAAGCCGTGTTAGCGCCTAACATACCAGCAGACCTACCATAAGGATTTATTAGAACTTGCGTTGCGCCAGCCCCACCAGCACGATCTGGGTTACCCGCATTTACTTGCATTGAACCAAACAATGCAATAATTGACATTAATTGTAAAATATATTTTTTCATGCCTAATACTTTTTAATTGATATTCCGGGGAGGTTTACCCTCCCCGGTTTTATAAGTTTTTGTTAGAAGGTATCGTAATCTACTGGCCTCATTACACCAAACCACTTAATTATTCTTTCTTCACCAAGTTCATCAGATTTAACGTGGATTAAATAAACACCACTAGAAATAGGCACTTTTGCATTATTTTTCAAATCCCAATTAATGAATGTAGCGTTTGGATCATCTTTCCTAATTGTTCTTACTACTACACCATCCATGGTATAAATCTGAATTAAACATTTTGGAGGTAAGTTGGTAATTTTCACCCTACTATCCAATTGGTTACCCGGATCTTCATATTGAGAATAAGCATAATATGGATTAGGAACAATACTTACTTTATCTAGAACACGCTTGGCAATCTCTTTATTACCTATGGTTGTTGCTACCCCATCAGTATTAAACCTGAATACAGGCATACTGTCGTTAACAACAGAACCGTCAACAGAGAAACTTGCATAAGGACGCTTAACATTGATGTTAATCTCTACATCACTAGGTATTAAATTATCCCAAGGTGACTTCATTTGTGAACCAGGATTTAACATGGCCATTGAAGTATACATAGCTTGAGAAAAAACTTGACGTTTTCTAATACCAAATGAACTTGGCATACCTGGACCAGGAGATGTTGATAAACGAACACTGTAATCAGCGCATCCATCATAGCGTGGACCATTGTATACAATAGCTGAAGCTCCTGCACCTATTGTAAAACGTTTTGATGTCATAACGTAAATATAGTGTTTTCCACCAAATACAGGACGACCACCTTGATCAATAGTTGTTGATGTTGGGTTCCAAACCATATCAGAACCATTCTCTCCAGGTAAAGATGAATCTTCACCAAACATAATATTTAAACGTTCCCCTGTTTCTAAATCAACTGCATATCCTGGGAACCATCCCATACCCAATCCAGTACCATCAGCTTGTCCGTTTTGATCAACAGAAGGAGATTTACGAGGATCCATCTTATCTGCATTACCAAAATTCAAGTTTTTATCTTCACCAAGTTCTAATACCACACATCTACTCCATTTTGATCTATCACGAGTTAAAACCACTTTAACACTATGAAGGTCTGATAATGGATTATCACCTGAAGCCAAACCACTACCTAAGGAACCAACACCACCATCCCAAGCAGGACCAAATGTTGGAAGTTTGGTTGCCAAGGTTGTTCTCCAACGAGATGCTAAAGCATAAGGCGCCCAACGACTTTCAATAATATTTGAGAAATTTTTCCTTGGATCAATAGGAACTTTTGACAAAGCAAAATCATGTAATTCTGCATTTTCGAAATCAGGTCTACCGTTACTACCAGCACGTATCCAATTAAATGAAGCTTGGTAGAAAGGAATTGATCCATAAGGAGATTGTTCATCTTGAACGCCACCTAACCACTCATCAGTTAAATTTGAGAATAAAATAGATGAAGAAATAAATCCATTAGATTCATCTACTTGAGATTCAGAATTACCAGGTAATATTGATTGATTCATTTGAACAGACAATCCCCATTCGGTAAATATTTGCTCGTTTGAATATGCCAATGTTGTATCTGATATTTTTATTTCACCAGTAGTTAAGTTTTTAAGCACCCAACGTGTATTAGCTGCAGATAATGTATCAGTTTTTCTTGTATTAGAAGACTCATCACGCATGACCAACTCAAAACTACCTTTAGGAACATTAACTGGGTTAATAACTTTTACTTTTATAGGACCAAATCCTGAAAGATAAGTACGTTCTTTTGAGTAATAAGGAGCTGTTAACAATGAATTAATTGAAGATTCAGATAATTTAACAACCTGTCCACCGTTACCAACACCTTCAATCATAGTTACTGGTATACCAGTACCGTAATCACTGTTTAGTGATGCTCCAGAAGGTGTAGGATCATGAGGAATGGCAGTATAAATTGACAAGTTTGACTCCCCTAAAGTTTTAGAACTTGATAAATATTGATCGGCATCTGTTGCACAATTTGTAGCAGTTGCGTATGAGACGATATAGTAGTTATAGCTTTTAAAGTTTACTAAAGTTTGGTCAGAACCTGTTTCAAATAAATCTTTAGTAATTTCAAAAGTATGCTGGATTCCTTCATTATTTCCCTCAACCATGATACGTTTTACGTTCTCTTCTAACTCAGGACTAAAAACTGTGTTAACAACTCTGGCAACACCATCAACGACATCAAACTGAGCTACTAAACGTGCTTGTGCCGGATCAGATATATCACTTGGTATACTTGAGGTTTTTAACTGCCATATTTGATAACCTTGGAATTTATATACAGTTTGTTCAGCGCAAGGTCCAGCAAATGTGTCCACAAAAGTTTCAATCGTTTTTGTGTTAAGCATTTTAACAACTAGTTTTCTATTTAACTCAACAATTTCTAGTTTAGGAGCCTCAGGACCAACCTTTAGTTCGAAGTTGTTTTTATATAGTGTTGTTGCCTTATCACTTGCTTCTTTTAATAAATTGAAAGAACCAGTTGCACCACCACTAGAAGCGCGTGCCCATACTACTCCAATAGTCACACGATTAACAGCTCCCGGTAATAATGTAAATGAACCGGCAGTTTGCAAAAATCGTCTGTCTTGAGGTTGATTACCAGCGATACGCTCATTCCATGTTGGTCTTCCAGCTGGGTCAGTATTTCCAGGAAACATGAAACTTGCCGTATCAGCTCCACCCCTACCGTTACCACCATAAGTAATGTTTGCACCATCTTTCCAACGACCGTTTAAGTAACCCCAATAATGCTCTGGGCGACTAGGGTTACCTGTTAAGCTAAAATCATTATTATAATAAACAAATTTTGTTAGCCCAATCTCGCTATTGTCTGGTCTACGTGGACCTTCAAAGAAGGTAACCCCAACACTTGGAGGATTTAAACCATAGCCTAAAATACCTTCATCATTGTCATCACCATTATAACATATTCCCAAATTACGAGCAACATCACACTCAACATAATCGTCAGAATAGTTACCTAAATCCGCATCTACCCACTGGCCAAAAACTGTACTATCAACCGTTTCACTACTTCTATTGTAGATTGTAGTGCGATAAAAGGTCATATTATTAATTTCATCGTTGGTTGAATAAGCAAATGCTTGAGTATGTAACTCAAGACCAATCGGAACACCTTGAGTTTCATTATGAATATTACCTTTATCGTTGTATATCATATACAACATCATGTCTGGGATATTTTTAACATCTTCTTTTCCATGATTCAAAGTTGGATAATCACCATCTAATGGATCATATCTTGAGTCGTTATTTTTATCAAAATAAGGAGCCAAGCGGGCTGCTTCACCTATACCAACATCTCCATTACCCGGCCAACTAATTACATCATCAGGAATTTCGTATGAGTTTATATCTGTTGTTGCAACTAGATCTTGAACTTCACGCAAAGTAACACGCCAAATTTTGTCGAATGACTTACACTTATCTTCTGTAATAGAGGCAGTTCCATTAACTAAAGGGCCTGGGTAAAAATCATTACCACTCTGACGATATGTTTGAGCAGCTAATTTCAAATTACCATTAGAAACTCCACCTATCCATAGAGCACCAGAAAATAAAGAGTGCTTTGACACCTGACCCGTTTGAATTTTTGGAATTTCATAACGGGCATTACTTAAATTCCACCACATATCGCCACCGTTTAAAATCGTGGTTCTTACGTTGTTTACATCTAAGTCGCGTTGTTGAGTTGCTGGCAAGCAACCAACTCTTTTTCCTCTTATTTCAGGCTCTCGAGATCCCTTTGGTTCTGGAGTACCAACGTTATAGCGCGCCTGTGCAGGGGTAACAGATGCTACCAAAACGGCAGCAACACCCATTGCCTTTACAAACTTTAAAAATTGTTGATTTATACTTTTCATGTCTTTGTTTTATTTTTTTTAGAAGTATAATGAAACACCTAAACGAGTTAACCTTGGCAATGCAAATAAACCAGGATTTACTACTCTTGTATTATACAAGTCAACAAAAGACTGTGTATTGGTTGCAACACGTTTTTGTTCGATAGATTGAGGTGATGCTAGATAACCATCATCATATGCAGAACCTGTATATTGATAAACTCCTAGAACATTGGCTGCGTTTAAAACATTTTGCATCCATAAGAAAACACGTAAGCGGTACATTGTTGTTTTACCAGATAATGATTCTTTTTTGAACGTAAAGTTTTTATCAATGTTCATGTCTATGAAAAACTGTGGTGGTAGATTAGCTCCGTTAATTGTACCTTTAACCTGAGAACGAGACACCACACCACTTTGAACCTCTGGAACAGCAATTAACGTTTGAGTATAAGGGCGACCAGATGTATAGTTGAAAATGAAGTTAATACCTGCATTTTCCAATATTTTCTTACCTGCTACAATTGGGCCATTATAATCTTTTCCTGTACGATAATGATAGTCAAATGTACCTTTTAAGGTATGACGTGTATCGTAATCAAGCGGGAAAATATTACGCAAAGTTGGTAAACCTACTTGAACAAGTGCACCACTTGATTGAGAATTAGACCCAGTTCCATCAGCAAACTGTAACATGTAGTTGGCTGAAATATTAATATTACCTAAATCTCTTAACTCATATTCTAAACGGAATGATTTTACTGTAGAGAAATCTAAATTACTAAATGAGGTATACGGGAAAGGATATGCCTCAACAAAACGATACAATTGGATTAAGTTTCTGTACTCACGGTATGAAGCCACGATACCTATAGCTGAGTTGTCTCCTATTTGTTGACGGAAACCCATTTCATAGTCAGTAACTTGGGTCATACGTAAATCAGGATTAGCAATTACACCTGTTCTGCGGTTGTTCAAATAAAAGTAGTCATCTATTTGAGCAACGTTACTTTCTGTAGGACGTTGTACTAACACATCGTAAGTACCAAAGAACTGAGAAGTTGTTGAAATAGGGAATGAAAACCAAATACGTGGTGAAACCTTAATATCCGGCTTGTAATCACGGAAAGAAGCTGCTGTTGGCTTGGCAATACCATTGTTTTCTGCATCTGTAACTAAAAAAGGAATATTTCCATTTTCTACGTCACTATTTTCACGTTGCGCATCACGCCACAAAGAAGAAGGATCAGTAACTGGGTTACCGTCTTTATCATACCAATCGTTTCCATTACGATAACCAGTGATATTTACCTTGTTTGCTGAATTAGGTGTTTTAGTATCTACATATACTTTATAATCATCACCGATATTGCTTGGTATAAGAGAACCTAAACCTTTTAAATCACCTCCTCTTACCTCTCCAGCACTGTAAATTGGAACAAGTGAATAAGGATCTTTAAGCACAACTTGATTTGCGTCAAAACGATCGAAACGCACACCTGCACGAACTATTAAGTCTTTGAATGCAAATTTATCTTGTAACCAAGCAGCCATATATACAGGCTGGTACGCACCCAAAGAACGATTCGTAGGGTCATTTAAGAAGTCATTTACGCTCTTTTTACCGTTTACACGGTTACCTAGGTAATCATAACCGTTATAAGAAACTAATGAATTACCGTTATTTAATAATTCATCAGCCGAGAACATATCTAACGAGAATTTATTTGGAGCATATGAATTCACATCAATCCTTGTTTGATCAGATACCGGATTTCCATATACATCTAACTCTCCAGAGGCAATTAACTTATTACGTAGGTTTCTATCAAAATTTGATTGTTGAGCTAAATCCACTTTGTTGGCAAAAATTACCGTATCTTGGAAATTACCATATTGATCAAATTTAAGGCTGTAGTTATTTGAATCTAAACCTACGAATTGACTATTTATTTGTTGACGCATCAAAGTCCATAATCCTGTAGCACCAACTCCGTAACCACGTCTAAATTGTTGTTCGTAAGAAAAACCAAACTGCAAATCATGCTTAGCTTTTGGATTTTTCTTTGGTGCCACTGATGCTTCGCTCATCACGAATAAAATATATGCTTCGTTCATTGATTTACTATACCCACCTTGCACAGTGCCTGGGCTTGTCCACATGTTCGAATAGATTCCTAATGGATTATCACCATTAGTTAAACCTCCTAATCCGCGCAATTGGCTCAAACTTGTAACATTTTGCCCTTGAGATGCATAATAATCATAGATTGAACGTGTATAATTTGATCTAATGTTATTCCCAACAGGTTCAAATGTATATGCGGTATCAACTGTTCCAAAATTTCTTCTATATGCAGATGTATACAATGTTTTTTGTTGACCATTTTTATCTACATAATTGAACGAATCTGGAGCTTGACCAAAACTTTTAGCTACCAATCCGTAAAAATCTTGCGAATACGTTTTAAACTTACCTACATATCCATATTGAAATAAGTCATCACCGTAATCAGCATTCATTGACTCCGCAAAACTTCTTTCATATGACAAACGAGCTGTGTAATAAAAACCTGATACTGTTTGTTGTTTCTTTGCATCATCTCCTGTTTTGTTAAATGTTTGCGTAAACTGACCAGTAATACGGCCTGTGAAACTTTGAGACAATTGATTATTATCAGAATTTAATAGAGAGTTGGCATAGCTAAAACCTCTACCTCTGGCAAAGTTACCTTGGTAACCTAGTCTTATTGAGATGTTATTGGTTGGTTGATAAGAAAAATTACCTTGCAAGTTTATGTTATAGGTAGCAACGTTCTGACGTTGGTCTACTTTTACCAAATCACCTTTAGTTAAAAACTCACCGGTTGGAACAAAACCACCAGTTGCTGTTCTAGTTAATGGATTTTCTTCAATTTTAGCTTGCGCAGCATCACTAGCTCTGTAGGTTTCAACAGCAGGAAGTCTTCCATCTAGTTGATAAACACCACTACCTGCTAGCGAAAAACCAACAAGCACACGCTCTTTATCTTGCTTACCTTTATTTGCGATTAAAATCGGACCAGATATGAAACCTTGGAATTCATTGTAATGAGAGTTATCACCTGCCCAACCATAAAAGGGTGTAGCGGTAATAAACTCGAATGAACGCATCCAAATTCTTGAAGGAGCTTTAGTATTAATAGCAATGGCACCACCTGTAAAGTCGCCATACAAGGCAGGAGTACCACTAGTTATAACTTGTATTTGATCAATAGCATTTTGAGGAATTGTAACACTACCTGCTGCTACACGCACACCATCTATATAATATGCAGTACCATCAGCACGTGCTCCTCTTATTGTTGGAGTTCCACCAGCTCTTGCGTCAACACCAGCAAATGTATTTGCTACCATGTTTGCATTACGTTGTGGCAAACGCATGATCTCTTCTGCGGTTTTTGTTCCACCACCTTTACCTTCGCGATCAACTAATACTTTCTTACTCTTAATTACTGCGGTACCAAGGTCAACACCACCTGTTGGAACCAAAGATACATTTTGATAAGTTGCTTGATCACTAATCACGCTAATACCACTAATAGATTGACCTTGATATCCAATTGAGGATATTTCAAGCATATAATCTCCGGGTTGAAGCGGTTTAATAATAAATTCACCTTCATCGTCAGATTTTACCTGAGCCTTGATGATTCCATTTAATTTCAACTGGATGCTAGCGTAATCAACAGGCTTTTTTGTTTTGCTGTCGATGATTTTACCACGGAGTTCGCCCAGTTGCGACTGCGCATTGGCTACAATGCATATAGCCATTAGCGCAACTAAAAAACTGTATACCTTTTTCATTAATTAATAATTTTTCGGTTTTAGTGTAATTCCTACAAGTTGGTAAATTAAGGGAATTTGGTTTAATTAATCAAAACATATCATTAACAATACCACCTAACTTACTGAGTCGGTTAAATTTATATCTATTATTTTTTTTAATAACACTGAAGATATCTTGTAATATGACTCTTTTGTCCACCCTGCTACATGCGGTGAAAGTACCGTTTTGTCACTTCCTGCGATATGGTTAAACCATATTTTTTCTCTATCGCTCATATTATCTAATTTTTCATTTTCTAAAACATCAAAACCGGCACCTCTAATTATTCCGTTTTCTAATGCATTTACTACATCCTGCATCACAACAACCTCGCCCCTACACAGGTTAAACAACCAAATTGGCTTTGCAAATTTTTGCAAATATTCAGCATCTACCATTCCTCTTGTTTCTGCAGTTAGGGGCACATGAAGCGTTAAAACATCGGTTTGCAAAAAAATTTCATCCATATCAGACTCTTTTGCAAAGTTGTTTGAGTACTTGTTTAAGTATTTATCGTAAGTTAAAACCCGCACATCAAACCCACTTAGTTTTTTAGCTACAGCCTTGCCTGTATTGCCAAACCCAATTATAGCAACGGTTTTACCACTTAACTCTTCTCCACTATTGCCTGCTCTATCCCAAATGCCTGATCTAACTTCTTTATCTGCTTTATTAATTTTAGCAAACAAACTAAGCATCATACCTAGAGTGTGTTCACCAACCGCATCTGCATTGCCCTCACCTGCATTAAACACTTTTATGTTTCTTGCAGCCGCGCATGTTTCGTCAATATTATCTAAACCTGCTCCTGCTCGTGCAATAAACTTTAACCTGGGAGCTACTTGTATTACTTCGGCATCTATTGACGTTTTAGTTCTTACAACCAAACCAGTTGCAGTTGTTATGTGATGTAAAAGATCGACACGCGTTGCATTTGGCATATATTTTACTTCATAACCAACATGAGCTAATCCTTCTAAAAGCATTTCATGAACATCATCAATTATTAAAACCTGTCTGTTTATTGTCATGCTTATTTAATCTATTAGTAATTTTTTTTTGATGAATGGTTGCACCTGAAACAAAACTTATAATGAAGTATACATCAATCGGCCAATAGTAAAGTATATAGCTAAGCCTAACAAATCGTTTGTAGTTGTGATAAACGGTCCGGTGGCAATAGCAGGATCTATTTTCATTTTATGCAACACCATTGGTATAAATGTTCCAAGTACAGAAGCAAAAATAATTACACTGAACAAGGCCACGCTAACTGTTATGCTTAAATCGAAAGAATGCGCAAAAGCCGCATTGTATGCGAACAATAAAATAGAGCAAATAAATCCATTTAAAAGAGCAACTCGTAACTCTTTTAATATTTTTGATACAATGTTTTGTGTACCCAAAGTATCATTAGCTAAACCTTGAACCACAATTGCAGATGACTGCACTCCAACATTCCCCCCCATGGCTGCAATAAGCGGCATAAAGAAGGCCATCTCGGGATGTATTTTCAATGTTCCCTCATATATCTCAATGAATCGAGAAGATCCTATTCCACCCAACAAACCTATTAATAGCCAGGGTAAACGTGCTCTTGATAATATCCAAACCTTATCGGTTGCATCAACGTTTTCGGTAATACCCGACATTAACTGGTAATCCTCGTTGGCTTCTTCCTTTATTACCTCCACCACATCATCTACCGTAATCCTACCAACCAATTGACCAAGTGCATTAACAACCGGCAGCACAACCAAATCATATTTTTCGAATAAGTTAGCAATCGCCTCACTATCTGTGGATGTTGAGACTGAAATAACTTCCTTGTTTGATACGTCCTGCAACTTAGCATCAGGGATAGAAAGTATCAGATTTTTTAAAGTTATCAATCCTACAAGGCGTTCAAATTTATCAATTACATAAACCACGTAGATAGAATCAACGTCTTCTGCTTGTCTTCTAATTTCATCAATACATTGTCTAACTGTCCAGTTATCATTTGCCTTAACTAACTCAACAGCCATTAAACTTCCAGCTGTATATTCTTCGTAACTCATTAAAGATAGCAAGCTTGATGCAAACTCTATATCTTCCAAATATGATATTACTTCTTCTTTTTCCTTTACAGCCAAATGACTGAGCACATATGCTGCATCATCACTATCCATAAACTGAACAAACTTACCAGCAATTTCTTTTGGTTGATAAGTAGCTAGAAAACGAGCTCTAATGTCGTCTTCCATTTCAACCAACACTTTTACCGCTTTTTCAGAATCAATACACAACATGACCTGACGCGATTCGCTTGTATCAAGCTTATCTAACAAATCAGCAACATCTTGGGCATAAATGTGCCGCAGTTGTTGCTGCAACTCATCCAACAAATCATTTGCTATAATTTGCTTTATCTGTTTTATAAAACCGGCATCAATTAATGTTGTTTCCATGTTCAATCACCAAATTGGTTAATGCTATAAAATCTTTTACACCAAGTTGCTCTGCACGTTTATCGGCATAACCGCTCGGTTGCAAAATAGCATCTTCAACCCCAAATTGCGAAATAGCATTGCGTAATTTTTTTCTGCGTTGATTAAAGGCTGCTTTTACTACCCTGTACAACATTTTTTCATTAATATCAGGAGCTTCAGCTTTACGTACCATACGCATAACTCCCGATTTAACTTTAGGTGGCGGTGTAAATACATGCTCCGGTACAGTAAATAAATACTCCAAATCGTAATAGGTTTGGGCCAGTACACTTAAAATGCCATACTCTTTACCTCCAGGACCCGAACAAATTCTTTCAGCCACTTCTTTTTGAAACATACCTGCCATAATAGGTATTTGATTGCGGTACTCTAACACTTTAAATACTATTTGGGTTGATATATTGTATGGAAAGTTACCAATTACTGCAAACTCTTCATTAAACAAGTCGCTCGGTTTTATCTGTAAAAAATCGCCTTGAATGAGTCTTGGCGCCAAATCCGGGTAATGTTGTTTCAGGTAATCTATGGATTCGTTATCAATATCTATGGCATAAAGTGTTATTGGCTTTTGAAGCAAGTACTTGGTAAGCACACCCATTCCGGGACCAATTTCAAGTACCTGTTTTGCGTCACATTTGTTCATCAATCCATCAACAATGTTAGATGCAATTTGCTCGTCATTTAAAAAATGTTGGCCTAAATGTTTCTTTGCCTTTACTTGTTCGTGCCTCATGTTGCAAATAGAACAAATTTTACGCATTTATCCTTCCTTATTTGCATGTGAGTTTTTTTTATAGATTTGCTGCTATTAGTAACATATACCATGCACACAACAATTCAGTTAAAAAACAAGAACAGTAATAATAAGTCGGTACTTTATTTAGCAAACAAAAAAACGGACTGGAAATCGTTATCGTTCGATAAAAAGGAAATCGACTACATCAACAAAAAAATAGCGGCTAAAGAAAATTTGATTCTTATAAATCAACTTACCCGACTAGCCTACATTCAATTAATAGAAGAGGTTGAAAGCAAAGACGAACCGCAACAACTTGAAACGTTACGTGTTGCTGGTAATAAGGTTTGTACCGCTATTAATGCTCACAAGTATGCCGATTTAGAATTACAATCTTTAGTAGGAAACGATGAATTACTTTTAGCGATTGCCGAAGGTTGTGCATTGAGTAATTATCAATTTATAAAATATAAAAGCGAGCAAGATTTAAACACGCTTAAAAACATTGTTATTGTATCAACTTTAATTAAAAAACCTGCTATAGCAGAGTTAGAGATTTTAGTTGATGCTGTTTGCAAAGCGCGTAATTTGGTTAACGAACCACAAAGTCATTTAAATGCAATTGGTTTTGCCGATGAAATGAAAAAAATGGGAAAGACAGCTTCTTTTAAAGTTGAGGTATTAAATAAAAAACAAATTGAAGCGCTTCAGATGGGCGGATTATTGGCGGTAAATAAAGGCAGTCAAACACCTCCTACTTTTACCATTATGGAGTACAAACCTAAAAAAGCCATTAATAAAAAACCTATTGTATTGGTAGGTAAAGGTGTAGTTTATGATACTGGTGGATTAAGTTTAAAGCCAACAGCAGGGATGGACACCATGAAGTGTGATATGGCAGGTGGTGCTTTAGTTGCTGCCACCATGTATGCAGTTGCAAAAGCACAGTTAAATGTGCATGTTATTGCCTTGGTCCCGGCCACAGATAACCGCCCAGGAGAAAATGCTTATGCACCTGGTGATGTTATTAAAATGTATGATGGTAAAACTGTTGAAATGCTTAATGCTGATGCAGAAGGAAGAATGATTTTAGCAGATGCACTAGCTTACGCAAAGAAGTACAAACCAGGGTTAGTTATGGATTTTGCTACATTAACAGGTGCCGCAGCAGCAGCAATTGGGAGCTACGGAATTGTGTGTATGGGCACCGCTGATGAAGCGACCAAACTAAATTTAAAATTGTGCGGAAACCAAGTTCATGAACGTTTGGTTGAGTTTCCGTTTTGGGATGATTATTCCAAACTATTAAAAAGTGATATTGCTGATATGAAAAACATTGGCGGACCTGTTGCGGGTGCAATTACTGCCGGTAAATTTTTAGAAAAATTTGTAGATTATCCTTGGATGCATTTTGATATTGCAGGACCGGCTTACAACAGCGCTGCCGACAGCTACCGCCCGAAAAACGGCACAGGTGTAGGTGTTAGATTAATGTTTCAATTTTTAAAAGAGTTAAGCAACTAAATACATGAGCAAATTACCTATTATAGGCATATCGTTAGGAGATGTAAATGGCATTGGCCCTGAGGTAGTGATAAAAACATTGTTGGATATTCGCATTGCCGAGTATTGCACACCTGTTGTTTATGGTTCACCAAAAATTATTTCATATTGGAAAAAGGCCATCAATCATCCGGATTTTAACATTCACATTATAAAAAGTATTGACCAAATTCACCATAAAAAAGCCAACATTTTGGTTTGCTGGGAAGAGGAAGTTGAGATAAAACCAGGAGAAGTGACTGAGGCGGGTGGTAAATATGCTTTTAAAAGTTTAGAAGCTGCAACAAAAGACCTTAAGGCAGGAAATATCCACGCATTGGTTACTGCACCATTAAATAAACACAATGTAAATAGCGATACATTGCCATTTAGTGGACATACAGAATATTTAGCTCAACAAGATGGTGTAGACAATTATTTAATGATGTTGGTTTGTGATGACCTAAAAGTAGGTTTGGTTACTGGACACGTACCTTTAAAAGATGTTGCATCTAAAATAAGTGTTGATAGTATTTTACGTAAGTTAAAAACCATGCAACAAAGCTTACAAAAAGACTTCAGTATTATTAAACCTAAAATTGCCGTTTTGGGATTAAATCCCCATGCAGGTGATAATGGCTTATTGGGTAATGAAGATAAAGACATTATTGCTGTTGCATGTGCCAAGGCACAAGAGGAAGGTTTGTTGGCTTATGGCCCATACCCGTCTGACGGATTTTTTGGTGCCCGCCAATATCAAAAATTTGATGCAGTATTGGCTATGTACCACGACCAGGGTTTAATTCCATTCAAGTTTTTAGGGTTTGAAAATGGAGTTAATTTCACTGCAGGTTTAAGCTTTATTCGTACAAGCCCCGACCATGGAACTGCATATGATATAGCAGGCAAAAACAAAGCCGATGAAAGCAGTTTTAGAAATGCATTTTATGCAGCTATTGATTTGGTAAGAACAAGAAATGAAAACTTTAAATTAAGTGAAGTTTTTCTTCCATTTACCCAACACAGAAAAGAGCGTTTTAGAATAGATTTTTAATAACAGAAAGTAACAATAAAAAAGGCCGACTCTTTATAAGAATCGGCCTTTTTTCTATAAATACTATTTTAGTTTTTAGTTAACTTTTTAAGATCTTCAATGTCACCATCAAATACGTTAAAATCAACACCACCTCTTATACCGTTTACACGGCCGCGGTCGCTATGCTGCCAGAAATGCCAACCAGATAATTTATCTTTCAAATCAGGTGTGCGGTAATGTGCAATCCAAAGTGGATACTTCTTAAATTCGGCACCAGTTAACATGGTTTTATAAAAACCATAATTGGTATATATGATTGGTTTCACCCCATATTGTTTTTCAACTAACACTAACCAACGTTTTAAGTTTTTCTTCAATACAGCACGATTACCACCACCGTACATTTCAATATCAAGTACAGGAGCTAAATCGCCTTTTTCTAATTTTGGAACCTGTTTAAAAAACAATCTAGCTTGCTCATCAGCTGTAAGATGTGGACGATAAAAGTGATAAGCACCACGCATAATACCGGCATTCTTACACTCTTTCCAATTCGATTTAAAATATTCGTCAACCACAGTACGTCCTTCACTTGCTTTAATAAAAGCAAACTGAATTGATACGTCTTTGTGTTTCATTTTACTTACCGCCTCCCAATCGATGTTACGTTGGTGACGAGATACATCAATACCATGTAAATCATACTCACCAGGTAAATCAATACCGAATGTTGGATATGAAGGAGAACTCATTTTAAAGGCATTAGCAATGCCTTTAACAGTTCCATTACTTAATAGATATACCGCACTAGCTCCAACTACTAAGGCAAGAGCTGAGCCAAACAATATTTTTCGGGTTTTAATCATATTTCTCTCGTGTTTCAAAGTCCGAATATAAAACGTAAAAATGTGAAAAATGTGCACAACATGTTAATATTTTACACAACACCTCAACTTCAGTCTATAATTTAATACAATTCTAAAATTGTATCTTGATAATGAGGCCAAAATTATTTTTTGTTTACAAAAGTAAGGTTTTTATTTTTTTATTTTTACATTTGCAGCCCATTATACATTAAATGGCGGGATAGCTCAGATGGTTAGAGCGTAGGATTCATAACCCTAAGGTCGGCAGTTCGATTCTGCTTCCCGCTACTAAGGAAGAAAAGTCGTCAGAAATGGCGACTTTTTTGTTTTTAACACAATTCAAAGCACATTTAAATAGTGTTATTTGATTCTTATATAAAACATTCAAAAGAAGAGTTAGTAAGCAACTTTCAAAAGGAATAATGACTTATCGCATAGTGAACACTGTATTTTATTTCGCATTATCTACTTTGTTTTAATGAATATGATAATTAATAGAACTGTGCGATTAGTGTAATTTCGGTAAACTAAAAATGTTTAATTCAGCATTATTTTTCATTTCAGACAAATAAAAATCAGTTTATTAACTATCAAAATATGTGATTAAATACTCCTTTGAAAAAAGAGGATAATTTAGTTTTTTCGTTATCTGAATATGATAGTTTAAATATTCTACATTATTTTTTTTAGTATGATAATCAACTATATTGATGAAAATTGATATCATATCCTTATAAGAGTATTCAAATCTTACTTTTTTTATGTTTTTCAACCTCTCATTTTTAATAATTCTTCCAGTATTCCAATATTCATAAATCAGAACCATTAATTCAAATAACTTTTCATGCTTTTGAAGATGGAATTTTTCAGGATTTTTATGTTTTTTTAAATTATCAATAATTACTTTCATCAGTCTGAAATTTTTTGCCAAAATTGCCGAAAAAATAAGTTCGTAATAGAAATCCCAAATGAACTCTTTTGTTAAATTAAACTTATTACTTTTTAAGATTTCTATATCCTCAAAATTGTTCTCACATAAAATGTTAATTGAAACAATTCTTCCAAGTAATATTGGATGAAAATTGAAGTAGTCAATTTTACCTAAATAAAAAAAAGAAATTGGTTTCAATTCTAGATAGTTTTTCAATTGAAGAATTGAAAGTGCAAAACATCTCATTTGAATATCTTTTGATTTCTTACTTACAAATTCACTCCAATGACTGTAATAACCTGATAAATTTGAATAGTCTACAAATATTGAATAGACAAAATTTAAAAAATTGGAATTTAAAAGTAAGTCTTTGTTTATTTTTTCAATATTTCTAAATAATATACCAACTGAATTTCCAAAATGAAGTATCTCCTCATATGTAAAATTGGTAAAATTGAAAACATCACATCTAAAAACATCATTTAAAACATCAAATCTATCAATATGAATAAGCTCTCTACATAATGTGATGAGTATATCAATGGAATCTTTGTTTTTTTTATTGATACTGGCTACAAATTCTAAAATTTCATTTGAATCAGAATTTATAATATCATATAGTTTTTCTTTAATTGTCCAATAGCTCTCAAATGGATTTTGTACCAAAAAATCTTGATAGTCTTTATATCCATTATATTTTGCAAGTATGTTTAATGTGGTCTTATTAGGCTTCTTAAAACCTGACAAACCAAACACACGTCTTAAAACATTATAGCTTAATGTACTCGAGGTTTTTTCTAAAATTAAATCTGAAAGTAACTCACAATCCCCTCTATTATTAATTTTAAAACCAGCAGTTAATTCAGTCTTTGTTTTTAAAATATTCAACATTTTAGGTAACTAATTATGTATCATTTATGTATCAAATATATTATTTTAAATCTGTTTATTTGCAATGATTTAGACGATTTAATTATCAAATGTAAAGACCAGTATCATATTGTAATTCTTTAATTATAGTTCACGTTCTATTGTTTAAAACAGTATTTGTATGTTCTATTAAAAAAAAGAGATGTACCTATGATTGCAATTCCTTACATAAAATAATAATACAAAAAAGGGCAAAAGAGTTTACTAACTATAAAATGACGGATGAGCGGTACTTTTTAACAAAGCTCGCTTAGTCTAAAAAGTTGTTGAACACAATTGTTATAATTACAATCAAGATTTTGAAGATTAAAAAAACAGTTTGGATTGAAGAGATATAGGGTAGAAATAGAATTATGAAGTTAATATCAGATGTTAATGATCAAAATTCACGAAATCATTAAATTAAACTGAATGATTGCACTAAAGTTGGCTTTTGAAATCAGATATTTTATAACAATAGAATTTAAATAGTTTAAACACAAAAATTGATTATATGTTAAAAACAATACTATGTATTAGTGTTAGTGTTAGTACAGCCTATGCACAACAAGCCATTCCAGCTGCTGGAAATAATGCAACTGGAAGTGGAGGAAGTGCTTCATACACTATTGGGCAGTGTAATTATACAACCACAACAAGTAACACAGGTTCTTCTTGTCAAGGTGTACAACACCCATTTGAAATCTACACATTAACAGGTATAGAAAATAGCAAAAACTTAAATGTAAATCTGTTAGTTTTTCCAAATCCCACTGTTGATTTTCTGACCCTCCGAATTGAGGGAATTATATCTCAAAAACTACACTACATAGTAATTGATAATTTAGGTAAAATTATTACTCAAAATATATTGGAGAGTAAAGATACTAAAATTACTTTAGGCACATGTACTTCTGGCACCTATTTTATACAAGTACTAGAGAATACATCTATCATAAAAACATTTAAAGTGATCAAAAAATAATACTTATGAAAAATATAATTATATTGTTTTTATTAATCTTATTGTGCATTAATCTGCAAGCACAAGCACCTCAAAAAATGAGTTATCAGGCAGTAGTGCGTAATAACTCTAACACCCTATTGGTATCAACCAATATTGGGATGCAAATTAGTATTTTACAAGGAACATCAGCAGGAAGTGCTGTATATGCGGAGCGTCAAATTCCAACTACAAATGCAAATGGACTTGTATCTATAGAAATCGGAACAGGAACTGCTACATTGGGCTCATTCGCATCTATTAATTGGGCTAATGGACCATACTTTATTAAAACCGAAATCGATATTAATGGAGGATCAAATTATACTATTATAGGAACCACCCAATTAATGAGTGTACCCTACGCACTTTTTGCAGCCAATAGTGCTCCTGGCCCACAA
The DNA here is from genome assembly GCA_041302975.1 of Bacteroidota bacterium. GTDB lineage: Bacteria > Bacteroidota > Bacteroidia > UKL13-3 > UKL13-3 > UBA6183. Next base: position 3,679 of record JBFYQC010000155.1, on the reverse strand, counting down.
GGACCTCAAGGAATTCAAGGTATAAAAGGTGATTCTGGAGAGAGGGGACTAACAGGCCCACAAGGTTTACAAGGTATTCAAGGAATAAAAGGTGATTCTGGCGCTAGAGGATTAACAGGCCCACAAGGTATTCAAGGTATACAAGGAATAAAAGGCGATTCAGGGATAAATGGTGATATCAATGCTTGGGGTTTATTGGGAAGTTCTGGAACTATTGATAGTATTAATTTTATCGGAACAACCAATAATGTTCCTTTTAACATTAGGGTAAATAACCAAAAAGCAGCACGCATAGACCCAACGCTAAGAAATGCTTTTTGGGGTTATCAGGCAGGAGGATTAAACACCACTGGAAATAGAAATACAGCTATGGGTGATTCTGCTTTGTACTCAAACAGCACAGGATATGTTAATTCAGCAATTGGGAAAAATGCTTTAAAAAATAACACCACTGGATATGCTAATACAGGAACTGGATTTAGGTCATTGTTTTCAAATACCACTGGAAATTGGAATACTGCAAATGGCGTATCTGCATTAGCGCAAAATACGATTGGAAATTTCAATACGGCCTTAGGAGCCAATGCCATGTGGTCAAATACAATTGGTTCAAACAATACTGCACTTGGAGAAGAGGCCTTATCTCTAAATACGGTGGGCTCATTTAATACTGCAACTGGCGTTGTTGCCTTAGTAAATAACACCACAGGTAGTTATAATACCGCAAATGGAAATGGGACGTTAGGGGCAAACACAACGGGATATGAAAATACGGCAATTGGATTTTTATCAATGGCATCTAACACAACTGGAAATTCAAATACCGCTGTGGGTGATTCTGCATTATTTTCAAACACGACCGCCTTTGCCAATACCGCAATTGGTAAAAATGCATTAATGTTAAACACCACAGGTACGAGCAATACAGCGAATGGATTTAATTCATTACTATCAAATACAACAGGTTATTCGAATACGGCAATTGGGTTAGCCGCTTTAAGATCAAATACAACAGGTTATTATAATACTGCCATAGGGCGTAATTCTTTAGTTTCAAATACAATCGGATACGGGAATAGTGCTATTGGGGTATTTGCTTTAAACACCAATACAACAGGAAATGATAATTCAGCTTTTGGTGCTTTTGCATTGCATTTTAACACAACAGGAACATTAAATACTGCAACAGGTGCAACTGCTTTATATTTCAACACCACTGGCACACAAAATACAGCTAGTGGTAAAGGTTCATTATATTCTAACACAACTGGAAATCGTAATTTAGCAAGTGGTTTTGAAGCATTATTAAATAACACTAGTGGAAATGACAATATCGCAAATGGGCATTTAGCACTTTTCAGTAATGTAGCTGGAAGTAGAGCAACGGCTGTAGGGGCTTATGCAATGCAATATGCAAATAATGAAATAAGTGCTTTTGAAAACCAAAATGTTGCTGTTGGCTATTCGGCCCTAAGAGGTTCTTCAAATGCAGCGAGTAATACTGGCAATGCTAATACAGCTGTTGGATATTTAGCAATGTTATCAAATACAGCAGGAACTGAAAATACAGCAAATGGTCAGTTAGCACTATATTCAAATACCACAGGAAATAAAAATACAGGAATAGGTACTGCTTCATTAAATAATAACACTACGGGAAATGAAAATATGGCCAATGGTTATATTTCTTTGTATTTCAATACAACTGGATTTAATAACACGGCAAGTGGCGTTAGGGCATTATATCAAAATACAATAGGAAATAATAACACGGCACTTGGTAACTCTGCTTTAATTAATAATACCACAGGGAATAATAATATAGCCATTGGATATAATGCTCAAACACCAAGTGCAACAAACAGTAATCAAGTTCGAATTGGCAACTCTGCAATTACATACGCAGGCGTTCAAGTAGCGTGGACAGTAACTAGTGACAAACGATGGAAATCAAATATCCAAAACAGTAATCTTGGCTTAGACTTTATAACAAAATTACGTCCAGTTTCCTATTTCAGAACTAATGATGAAAGTAAAAAATTGGAATATGGTTTTATCGCGCAAGAATTAGACGCCACATTAAATAATGCAGGTGTAACTAACAATGGTATTATTTCAAAAGATGATGCTGGTATGTATAGTGTGCGTTACAATGATTTATTAGCACCAATGGTAAAAGCCATTCAAGAACAACAGTTAATGATAAAAGAACTACAGAAAGAAATTGAAGAATTAAAGAGAAAATAGATAAAGGATATATTGTACTAACAAACAAATAGGACTTTAATTCCTATTTGTTTATTAGTCTTGTTTTTTTTTTAAAAAAAACTCATTAGTGTTGTGGATGTTAACATTATTAAAGCAGGTAAATTATTATTATTTATAGTCGTTTTGTAAATTTAAACGAATAAAATAGCACCGAACAGGATTAAAATAACATCAAACAAAGTGGTATTTAAATAAACAATAATAGGTACTGCATTACTTAAAAGATTTTCTATTATTATTCTTCATTATCGTAATATATTTTATAGAATTTACGCCCGTTGTCATCTTCACCTCGCTCAATTAAATTGCGATTGCCATGAATGTATATGTGGAAATTCTTATCCAATTTTAAAACACTTTTAAAAATACGGGCTTGCTTTTTTACAGCTTGTGAATTGATGTCAAAACCATCAGCCATATCCAAATCACCATCGTTTTGCATGGTTTGTTTAAAAGAATTGAAGGAGTTAATCACTGTACTGTCTTCAAATACCGATGCCGCAAAATCTTCAGCCACAAAACGTTCATTCTCTTTAAAATAATTAACCGATTTATTCAACAGATCTATTTGATCTGCTTTGGTTACCTCAAATTCTTCTGTTAGTTGCTGTGTAACGTAAGCTTTAGCTACATTTAAGAAATTTCGAGTATAGTTATAATCATCTGCACAGGTTTTTACTTGCAAAAAATCGTCTTTCCAATAAGAAGCTTCTACTCCACGTCCAGCCTTATCAACTATAGCAACTTTGTAGCCTTGCTCTTGGTTAAGGTTTAAAATTATACATCCTTTATCTAACTTATCGATATTAATGCCTTCATCAGCATTAATAGTGTACTCTTTTCCTTTACGTTTTGTTTTTAAAAATGATTCTTTTTGCTCTGATTTAAAAACTCCAATTGCATCACAAATATCATCACCTAACTTAATATGACTTAAGTATGCCACATATAAATCGCCATCTTTTATGTTTGGATGGTTGGTGCACTCAAATAGATGTTTAGCAATATTTATGGTTTGTAAGTGAAAAGAGGATGTTTGATTAAAAATTTGTTGGGCAAAAGAATAAACAGGATTTAAGTTTACATCATTATTGCTAGACGTAAACTGCCAAAACTCTTGTTGTGTAAATGGTTTTAAGAAGTAATGTTGTAATAAGGCAAGCAAACTTTCATCATTAACAGTCAACCCATCAGCCGAAGCGTAAAGCTGCCCGCCATTATTTTTATTGCCAACTTCATGTACGCTTAATTGCTCAAGGTTACTTGTAAAAAAATCCATGCTCATGGCAGCAAATTACATTTCATTAATGGGATGCTATCCACAAGTTTTCGGCAATGGTTTTAACTATTTAATTCCAGTTATTTAAACTAGTTTTTATTTGGCCGAAGGCGACTCAGGCCACGTTTCCTC
>JBFYQC010000154.1:0-2561 GCA_041302975.1 Bacteroidota bacterium | reverse complement strand
ATGCATTACCGCTCCGCCAATTGATATAAAATGTACGCGCATGTTTTTGTATTAAAGCACGCAAGTTATTTAACACACTTAACAAACTTTATGCTAGTTATAAACAACAAACAAGTGGTGTGCAGGAGAGTAAACAACTTATTGTTTAAAGCAATTAATCGTTTATTCCTTTGCCATCAAAAATAAGTGGTATGCATTTCTCTATTCTACTTAAACGTGTTTGTGTTTGTTTGGCCGATGAAAAATGAAGAATATACCCCCTTTGTCTTCCAGGAGTTAATGCATTAAATGCTTTTTTTAGTGTGGGCATTTCCTTTAGTTTTTGAGTAAACTCATCGGGTAATTCAAGTGCATCAGGTTTAATGAAATCAACTTTTAAACCAGCCTTCTCTATGTTTACAGCTTCTTTTATGTAAGCCTTAATTATTGGTTCGAGTTTAATAATTTCTTGTACACTTGTAAACCTAATTTGCCTAGCCGATTGAACATTGGACGTTTGTTGTATCAGTATTTGTTTGGTGTCTTTTAACAAAGCACCCTTCATAAACAAAACAGCACAATACTCCTTAAAACCATGAATCAAAACCACATTGCTATCACTAACGGTGTAACAAGGCACACCCCATTTTAATGCTTCGGTTAATTTACAATCGAGTATAATGGCGCGTAGCCTAGTCATTTCAACCAACCATTTTTTTTCACGGTTCAAAAAGGCATCTACTTTCGGATTCATATTTTACGCGTTAAGATTTGTTTTTCTGTTGGCAGGCCTAAAATACCACGAAACAGCAGTCAATACTAATAAAAGGGTAGGGCCAAAATACTCAGCCGCACCATCGCCAACTGCAAGGTGTGTAAAAATAGCTCCCGACATTACAAAGAAAAAACCAGCGTAAGCCCACTCTTTTAGCAATGGATACTTAGGCATTAAAATAGCAACCGTTCCCAATAATTTCCAAATACCAAGAATGGTTAAAAAGTACAAGGGGTAACCCAATGCTTTCATTTTTTGAGCATCTTCTTCTAAATGTATAATCTGCACAACTCCTGTAGATGCCATGCCTAAAGACAACCAAATGGTAGCTACCCAATAGATAATTCTGTTTCTTTTATTCATATCGTATTTATTTTAATGTGGTTACAATTTGCTGAAGGCGGTTATGCGCCATGTTAATTTCTTGGGCAAAAGGCAACTTAAACATGTTATCTCTATCTGCTACTGATTTATAAACCATGTGCATTGTGAGTTTACAGGTTTGGTCCGACAAAGATTAGAACGTTAAAATTCGAGTTGTACCGTAAATGATGTTCCTAACATTTCGAAGGTACGCATAATTTTTTGATGTGGTTCGTAGTCATGAATGGTGCCACTAAAAAGTGTTGTTACTTTCAGAATCTGTGGTTTCAAAACGATAACTGCCATGCGGTGTTGAGTCTAAATTGTGCACTTTTGTTCCCATTCAATGTTCAGAAAAGAGGGTTAGTTTTTGTGCAAGGTTTACTTTTTCCATGTTATAAAATAGTTGGGTATGATTAAAGCCTTGTAATAAATATTTATTTAAGCGTTTATTACAACCAAATAAACCAAAATTGTTGGTATTTTAAAAATAACACCATTTTGAATACTCCTTTTTAAAACGTTGTTTTGAAACATGCAGGTTACCCAATTATTTATTTACCCCATAAAATCGCTGGGTGGTATTGAAATTAAACAGTCGATGGTTACACAACGCGGTTTACAATACGATAGGCGTTATATGTTGGTTGATGAAAATGGACTGTTTTTAACCCAACGTACCCTGCATAAAATGGCTTTGTTTAAATTAAGTTTGGTTGATGATGGTTTTGTAGTGCATCATGAAAACAATTTCATTAAAATACCTTTTGCAATAAAAGGAGAAACACAACAAGTTACCATTTGGGAGGATACTTTAGAGGCCGTTATTGCTGATGAGTATTATAACCAATGGTTTAGTGAGCAACTTCAACAACCCGTAAAACTGGTGTACATGCACCAAGAAAGTAACCGTCCGGTAAATCCTAAATATGCCCATCACAACGAGCAATTAAGTTTAGCCGATGGTTATCCGGTATTGGTAATTAGCGAAGCATCATTAAGTTTTTTAAACAGCAAACTAAAGAAACCCATTGGCATGGATCGGTTTAGACCTAATGTGGTGATTAACGATGCTTCACCTCATCAAGAAGATGAGTTATCCGTTTTTAATATAGGCACTGCTCAATTTAAAGTGGCTAAACCTTGCGGAAGATGCGTGGTAACAACCATTAATCAACAAACGCTACAAACAGGTAAAGAGCCTCTCGCAACCCTTGCTAAGTATCGTAAAGTGGGAGATAGTGTTAACTTTGGGGCTAATGTTGTTTGTCTAAAAGAGGGGCAAATAGCTGTTGGTGATTGGATTTTGTAACCGCAATGTTTGGGTAACTGATGATATCGCGACTAAATACCAATTAAGTTAAAACTTATAACCCAACTGTAAAATAAACAACCGTGTTGGGCGTAAATCTGCTGGCCGACTCATGATTTCGGCATTAAAAAC
>JBFYQC010000153.1:0-4372 GCA_041302975.1 Bacteroidota bacterium | reverse complement strand
CAATATTTTATTGCAGGTACTTGATGATGGTCAATTAACAGATGGCCTAGGCCGTAAAATTGATTTCAAAAACACACTCATTATTATGACTTCTAATATTGGCGTACGTCAATTAAAAGAGTTTGGTGATGGTGTAGGTTTTGCAACGGCAACACGTATTCAAAACGCCGAAGAAAATAACAAAGCTGTTATTGAAAAAGCATTGAAGCGTACTTTTTCACCTGAATTTTTAAACCGTATTGATGACGTGGTGGTGTTTAATTCTTTAACCAAAGAGAACATCTTTAATATCATTGATATTTTAATGAAGAGCGTAGAAAAGCGCTTGCAAAATTTAGGATTTAGTTTAGAGTTAACGGAAGCAGCCAAAGAGTTTATTGCAGATAAAGGATACGATGTGCAGTATGGTGCAAGACCACTACACAGAGCCATTCAAAAATATTTGGAAGATCCTCTAGCCGAAGAAATATTAAACTTTACCATTACTGCAGGCGATACACTTGTAGCTGACCTTGATAAAGAGGCAGGTAAAATTGTGTTCACTTTTCGTAAGAAAGTAACCGAAGATGAAAGCGCAAAAGTAGAGTAAGATATTAGTAATAGATCGGGGGTTATTCTCCCCATCTGTAACTGTCCTGCTTGAGTCCAGCTAAATCAATAACACGGTCTACCACGGTAGCAGCTGCCTGTTCAATAGTAGTAGGTCTACTGTAAAACGATGGTGTAGCAGGGCAAATAATGCCACCTGCTAGTGTTACCGTTTCCATGTTTTTAATATGAATCAGGTTATAGGGTGTTTCACGCACCATTAAAATAAGTTTACGCCTCTCCTTTAATACCACATCGGCAGCACGGGTAATTAAATCATCGCTAATCCCGGCTGCAATGCGGCCCAGGGTGCCCATACTGCAGGGTGCAACAATCATGGTGTTATATCCCGCCGATCCAGAGGCAAAAGGGGCGTTAAAGTCAAACTTTTCGTAGTAGTTAAAAGGGTAGTTGTTGAAATCCGTATTGCCAAGTTCGGTTTCCCATACTTCTTTGGCGTTTTTGCTCATGACAATGCCCACCTGTGCAATTTGGGTGTTTAACTGTGCTAATTTATCCAATAAAACCTTGGCATAAATAGAACCGCTGGCTCCAGTAATTGCAATGACAATTTTGTGTTGCATGGGCATCTTTTGTACTATAACAAAACTAGGCCTAAAAAGTTAAACTTATTTGTACATGAGCTCGTAGTACTCCTTGGCCATACGGTTGGCATCAAACTGAACCTGTACATCACGCATACCATTTTGAATCACTTGGCGCCAAGTGTCATAGTTGTCGTAATACATAGGGATAATTTGCTGCTCCAAAATTTCGTAGAGCTTGTTTAGGTCGTAATCGTCCTGCTCGTGTTGGTGCATGTTTTCGTAATCGGCTTTAGGGACCACAAAACCATTGTTACCATGGTTGATAAATTCTGGTATCCATCCATCATCGGTAGAAAAGTTAACAGCCCCATTCATAGCAGCTGTCATGCCGCTGGTACCTGATGCTTCGCGCGGAACGCGTGGATTGTTAAGCCAAATATCTGAAGCCTGTTTGAGGCGTTTACTTAAACCTAATTCGTAACCAATTAATACGGCTACATTTTTATAATTCTTACTAATTTGAACGAGGTCATTGAATTCTGAAATAGCAGGGTAGTCTACAGGGTAAGGTTTACCAGCCCAAATAATTTGGATGGGGTATTTGCTATTTGATAATAATTTTTCAAAACGCTCCATGTCATAAGTGAGCATGCTTGCACGTTTGTATCCGGCAAACCTGCGCGCCCAAACAATGGTTAATACGTTGGGGTCAAACTTTTTTCCTGTTTGATCCGCTACAATTTCAAACGCTCTTTTTTTCAGGTGCTTTTTGCGATCATCAAAAATAAAATCATCATTCGCATCCATGGCTTTATAGAGCTGCTTGTCGGCCCAGTACTGCCAGTTTTGCGCATTGGTGATAGAGATAATTGGGCAAATGCCTTCATAGTGTTTCCACATTTCTCTACTCACATGACCATGTAATGCAGATACACCATTTGCTTTTCTTGCAAATTTTAATGCGGCGAGTGAGTGATTGAATAAATCGTCGGTAATGCCCGTTAATCTGCGCACTTCATCAATGCTAAGGCCACAGAAATAACTCATTCTATGACACAAGTACATGTCATGTTTTTCGTTACCAGCTTCTTCGGGCGTATGGGTTGTAAATACGAGTTTCTCTCTTACTTTTTCTACACTTTTGTATTTGTTGAGTAAATAAAAGGCAGAAGAAATACCATGCGCTTCATTTAAGTGATACACATCAGGGTTGAAGCCTAGTTCATCAATTAATTTAGCGCCACCTACACCTAGTAAAATAAACTGCGCCACTTTAGTAGCAACGTTGGCATCATAGAGGCGGTGTGTAATGGTTTGAGAGATATAATCGTTTTCAGGTAAATCGGTACTTAATAAAAAGAGCGGCGCACTTTTAAATGTTTCTGGATTTAAATAATAAGCCTTTACCCAAACAGGATGCTCATGAATTAATATTTGAAATTTAATGCCAGTGTCTTCTAAAAAACTGTACATCTTTTCCATGAAAGTTACCTGTAAGGTTTGGTCTTGGTTACGCGCCTGATCGTAATAGCCATACTTCCATAAAATACCAACTCCAATCATATTTTGACGAAGTTCGTATGCACTACGAAGGTGAGAGCCTGCTAAAAATCCAAGTCCACCACTATATATTTTAAGCGGTTGGTGAATGGCAAATTCCATTGAAAAATAGGCTGCTTTTTTGCTGTATTCTTCGGCAGGCTGGTAGGGCAATTGAAAATTCGTAAAAGACATAAAGGCAGTTTAAGTGCTTAAATAGGGTCGCAATATAGGGGAAATATTTAAAATGTACTTTGTACACATTAAATTGTGGGTAAACTGTCTTATTTGTGCTTTTTTTTGCTTTTTGAAGGCTTTTTTCGGGTAAAACTGTCGTCAAAAAAGCATTTAATACCCCTGTGGTTTCCGCAGGTACCTTGCTCTTTAACACGGATGGTATTACCAGAGAAAGAAAAATCAATAATGCAGGGGTCCCCATTTTGCGTGAATTGCCCAGTTGTTGGTGAGGATAGGGTTAGTGTTCCTTTTAATTCGCCAATACAATCGGCATTGTTTTTTTCAAAATGAATAAAAAACAAATAAGTTTTGGCGTCTTTGCCATCTCTTAGCGAGATATAGTTTTTTTCATTTTTTATATAATCACCACTGAGCTTGGCAAGACTTGGTAATGTATCGAGTGGATTGATGATCTCATTGTTTTGTGGTGTTTCATTACTATCGTTTACCACAATCATAAAACCGGCGCCTGCATTAAATATCCATCCCGATCTAGAAAATTTAAGTTCTTTATCTTTTGAGTAAGTTTCTTTACTAATGACAAATGTGGGTTCTTTATTAATTGATACAGAGCGCGCATAAGCGTCTTTATCTTCATTGTTTAATAATTCTTTGAAACCTAAATATTTTAATTTTTCGTCGGTGACATATACAAAAAGCTTGGCAGTTTTTTTACTTTTAACAAGGATCAAAAAATATTTTTCTGTTTCCTTTTCAATAATCCCCACTGGATAAATGGTTTCTTTATTTTCATTTTTTACCATTTGTTGCACCGCCGAATCAGGGATAAATTGAAGTAATGCTTTTACCCCAATAACTAGGGTATCTGCTTTTTTTATAAAATTGGTATCGGCAGCCGTGTAGTTACCTTTGATAGGAGCAAAGGCTTTCACATAATCGCCCGGCTTAATGGTTGTTTCTCCTGAAAGGTCTATGGCTTTATTGGAACAACCCCATAAAAGGGAGAGGAGGCAAATGGTCAACAACTTCTTCATACCTATAAAATTATATAAAATAACGGCTTTATGCGCATGCAGGTTTAGAACTTTGACATTACGAACCAACAATTGCATAAATTTGTCTTGAACCATATTTTACCCAAACCCCATGATGCATCAAAACCCATCTTTAAGTGAAGTGCATGAGTCGATAGATACGACGCTTCCTCGAAAAGGTTGGCGCCGAATACTCGCTTATTTTGGGCCAGCTTACTTGGTGAGTGTGGGTTATATGGATCCAGGAAATTGGGCCACCGATTTGCAGGGAGGTGCACAGTTTGGATATCAACTTATTTGGGTGTTGTTACTGAGTAATATCATGGCGCTGTTACTGCAAAGTTTGAGTGCTCGTTTAGGTATTGTGCGCCGTAGAGATTTAGCACAGGCCAATAGAGAAACCTATCCGCCCGCCGTTAATTTTTGCTTGTATATTTTAGCTGAAATTGCCATTGCTGCCACCGA
>JBFYQC010000152.1:0-6728 GCA_041302975.1 Bacteroidota bacterium | reverse complement strand
AATTTTCTTAGTTTGAGCCTTTCTGTTTGTAAGTATTCAAAGTTCATGTTTCAATAGATATTTAGGTTAAACTAGTGGGCACGAAGGTAAGTTATTACAGCTATGGTTTGATGATGAATTTAGCAAACATGGTTTGCCGCTGTTAATACTTGCTGTTATCGGCAAAAAAAATATAGATTTTTCACCTGAGTTTAGGTTATGTTTTGCCGATATCGGCAAATGTTGATGCAATTATAACCTGCTTAACCGCCCAAGATAACTATAAAAAAGTGCTCACGTATTTTGAGATACCGTATAAGTAACACAGCATTTTTTGCTGAATCTCATTACTTATTCAAACTATAAATCTGCACCACGCCTTCTAATTTACCTTTGGCATCAGCCACCAAAAGTGAAGTAATTTTATGGATGTTCATCAACTCTTCGGCTTCGGCCATCATCATTTTTTTGTTGATGGTGCGTGGCTTGGCAGTCATAATATCTTTAGCCGATAGCGTAAATAATTTAGCCGTGTGTTTATCCATTGCCCTGCGTAAATCGCCATCTGTTATTACACCACTTACTTTATTTTTATCAACCACCACAGCCAAACCCACGCGCCCGCTGCTCATGGTATGTATCACTTGTTGAATACTATCGGTTGGTTTTATAACGGGTAAACCATCTTTAAACATGCAGCTTTCAACTGTGGTTAATAATTTTCTACCCAAACTTCCACCCGGATGAAATTTAGCAAAATCTTCTGGTTTAAAATTACGTGCTTTCATTAATGCAACTGCCAACGCATCGCCCATAGCCAAAGTAGCAGTGGTTGATGAAGTAGGCGCTAACTCAAGCGGACAAGCCTCTTTGTATACTTTTACGTTTAAGTGGAAATCGGAGTTTTTAGCAAGTGTTGATTGCGGATTACCGCTCATACCAATTACTTTTATTTGCGCAGCTTTAATGTAAGGAATCAGTTTTAGTAACTCTTCTGTTTCGCCACTGTACGAAATCGCTACTACCACATCATCTTTTTTAAGCATACCTAAGTCGCCATGAAAAGCCTCCACGGGATGCATAAACATACTTGGCGTGCCCGTACTGGCCAATGTTGCCGATATTTTAGCACCCACCAATCCCGATTTTCCTACACCTGTAATAACCAAACGACCTTTACTTTTTAACACGGCATCAACTGCTTTGTTAAAGTTGTTGTCCAACTGTTTGCTTAGATCAGCTAATGCTTTGGCTTCAATGGTAAATACTTCTTTGGCGTATTTTATGTAATCTTTCATGGGATAAATTTCGTGTTCAATAATACTAAAATATCAGCTTGGTTGAGTGAGATACAAATTACAACTTCACCACTTTAAACTCTGTTCTTCTGTTTAGTTTTCTGCCAGCTTCGGTTTTGTTATCAGCAACAGGTTGCGTATCGCCATAACCTTTGTAAGTTAAGCGTGTAGCTTCAATACCATTACCGATTAAATATTGCCAAACACTTTTAGCACGGTTGTTACTCAACTCAAAGTTCTTTTGTTTAATACCGGTGTTATCAGTATGTCCACCTAACTCAATGGCTAATGTTGGGTTATTTTTTAAAAACGCCACCAACTTATTCAACTCAACTTTCGATTCTTCTTTTAACTCAAATTTATCTACTTCAAAAAACACATTGTTTAACACCACTTTTTCTCCTGCCACAAGAGGTTTAAGCGGTATGTCAATTAACAATGGTTCGGTAGCGGTTTGATTTTTTAAAGCAAAATTTTCAGAGTGAAATAAATAACCTTCGGCACTTACATTTAACGCATAATCTTTATTGCCTTGTAAACTCACCAAAAATGCACCTGTAGCTTTATTGCTCTGCGATTCTATCACAGTTTTTCCGGTAGCAAGATCAATTAACTCAATACGTGCTTTTAATTTTTTTAGCGACTTAGCATCATACACATTACCCTTTACATAACCAGTTGCAATAGGGCGTGCTTGGTTATACAATTCAAACTCATACAAATCCAATCCACCAAAACCGCCTTCACGTTCTGAGGCAATGTAGGCATCTATACCATTAGCTCCAATGGCCAAACAACGTTCGTCTTTATTGGTGTTAATAGGGTAGCCCAAGTTGGTTGGTTTATCCCATTTACCTGATGCATTTTTACGGGTATAAAAAATGTCAACGCCACCTAAACCTGGATGAAAATCACTGGTAAAATATAAGGTTGCATCATCTTTGGCTATAAAAGGTGTTTCTTCATTTCCGTTGGTATTAATTTCGGGGCCAAGGTTTGTAGGAGGTGTCCAACGTCCTTTGTTATAGGTGCTTTGCCAAATATCCATGCCACCAAAACCACCCGGACGTGCACTAGCAAAGTACAATGTTTTTCCATCAAACGAAACCGATGGCTGACTTTCCCAAGCACGTGTATTAACCGGGAAACCCAAGTTACGAGGCTCTTTCCAATCCATACCATCTAAAGCACTAAAATACAAGTCGCAACTGCCTTCACCTTCGGGCCAGTTACAACCGGTAAAAAACACATATTGGCCGTCACTGCTAATAGAAATGGTGCCTTCGTTACGTTCACTGTTAATGGGCTCACCCATGTTTCTGCTTTGTGTCCACGTATTGTTTTGGTCTTTGGTGCTGATGTAAAAATCTTCTGTGCGGTTACTTTTTAAACGGGTGTAAATAAACACTTGCTTATCGGCACTTACACCAGGAAAATATTCATCTAGAGGCGAGTTAATGGCTGCACCCATATTTTGCGGATTGTACGGAACCGGATTTTTTACGGCCATGCTTCCAAATTGTGAAGTAATAAAAGCACGTTCAACCTTGTTGGCATCTATTTGTGTACCGCGTTTTTCTTTATACAAATTTAAGTTGCCAAGTGCCTTTTCGTATTGTCCGTAGCTTAGCTGCGCAATGGCCAATTTAAAGTATGGTATCTGGAAATCGGCATTAATGCCAATTACTTTTTCGTATAACAATTCAGCTTCGTTGTATTGTTCGTTGCTTTCTTTTACATCAGCAAGCAACATGTAGGCATCAATAAATTTAGGATCAATTTCAATGGCTTTGTTTAATAATTCGCTGGCTTTTTTGCCATCATACATGGTAAAAGCTTGTAAAGCTTCGCCAAAAAGTTTGCTTGCTTTTTTGTTGTTGGTTCCTGTAAAGGGTTGATTTTGTGCGTATGTAGACGTTACAAACAAAAAAGTAATTAATGCCAAAAAGTATCTCATGTGTAATGTGTTATGAACGTAATAGAATAGTTTTTTGTATAATAATTGAGTGCACAACTAAGGAATATTCATGTATTTATGCACTTGTAAGCTTATTTTCCATTTAGGGTTTTGCTTTACGTACTCAATAATTAGTGGCAATACCTGTGCCGATTTATCCCATTCGGGTTGCAGGTATAATTTGCATTGGTTGTTTACTAATGCAGCATGTTTTTCGGCCCATTCAAAATCACTTTTATTAAACACCACCACTTTAAGTTCGTTGGCTTTTGCCACTACTTCATTTAACGGTGCTTTAAATTTTTTAGGCGAAACACAAATCCAGTCCCAGTGGCCTGAAAGGAGAGAAGACCCCGATGTTTCGATATTGGTTTTAATGCCTTTGTTTTTTAGTGCTTTGGTTAACGCATCTAATTGGTGTAAAAGTGGCTCACCACCTGTAATTACAGCTAATGGTGCTTGTGCATCAACTACCCAATTCACCATTTCATCAATGCTATATTTTGGGTGTGCATCAGCGTCCCAACTTTCTTTTACATCACACCAAACACAACCCACATCGCATCCTCCTAGTCTAATAAAATAGGCAGCATGACCTTGATAAAAACCCTCACCCTGAATGGTGTAAAAGTGTTCCATTACAGGTAGTTTTTGTTCGGTAACAGCTGTGTTTATGTGTTGTTGCATGCAGTTATTTGCTTTGATGAAATGATTATTTGTTTTTAACAGCGTTTAGGGTGTTAAGTAACAAACCCACACGGGTCATAGGCCCTACACCGCCCGGAACCGGAGTAATGTAACCTGCTTTGGCGGCACACTCTTCAAAGGCAACATCGCCTTTTAAGCGGTAACCACTTTTGGTTGATGCATCTTCAACACGGGTAATGCCCACATCAATTACTACAGCACCATCTTTTATCATGTGTGCTTTAACGTATTCGGGAATACCTACAGCTGCAATCACAATATCAGCACGTTTAATGTGTTCTTCAATATTTACAGTACGGCTATGGCAAACGGTAACGGTGCAGTTTTTTTGCAACATTAAAGCACTCATGGGTTTGCCCACAATATCACTACGACCTATTACTACACAATGTTTACCATTGGTTTCTATGTTATAATGTTCCAATAGTTTTACAATACCATATGGTGTAGCCGGTAAAAAGCAAGGCAATCCTTTAAACATCAATCCCACATTCATTGGGTGAAATCCATCAACATCTTTACGGTAATCAATGGTTTCGGTTATCTTCTTTTCGTTGATGTGTTTGGGTAATGGTAATTGCACAATTAAGCCATCAATAGCAGGGTTGTTGTTTATTTTTTCAACTTCGGTAATCAATTCGGTCTCAGTCATACTTGCATCAAAACGCAACACGGTACTATCAAACCCAACTTCCATGCAATCTTTTTCTTTGGCTCCTACGTAAGTCATACTTGCACCATCATTACCAACTAAAATAGCTGCCAAATGAGGTGTTTTTTTACCTGCGGCTTTAAGGGTTGCTACTTCGTTTTTAATGTCTTCACGTATTTTTTTAGATACTTCGTTTCCGTTTAATACTTGCATAATTGGTTGATGTTTTAATAGGTATAAGCCAAGTGCTGCAATAATAAGGCTTTAGCGGCTAATTGCTGCTAAAAGAGTGTGATAAATTCATTGTAAACAAATCTTTTTCTTCAGCACTTTTTTACCAAATGATTATAATCAGGAAAAATAAATGACAGAAAAACAACAATTTACAAAATAGAAGATATAAAGGTCTTTTATTATTTAATGACGTTAATACCTTTGAACAAACAATCGCAAATAAATGTTTTCACAAAGTTGTAAATACGCAATAAGAGCCATGTTTTTAGTAGCTCAACGCTCATCGGATGGTAGGTTTGTGGGTATAAAAGAGGTGGCAGAAGGTTTGGATGCTCCTCAGCATTTTATTGCTAAAATTTTACAAGATTTATCAAAAAGAGGATTTTTAACTTCAGCCAAAGGGCCTAAAGGTGGTTTTTTAATTGATGTAAAACAGCGTAATACTACCCTCTACGATTTAGTTCTTGCTATTGATGGCAATAAACTTATGACCTCTTGTTGTCTAGGATTAAAGGACTGTTCTGAGAAAAATCCTTGTCCGGTACATAACGAGTTTAAGCCCATAAGAAAAAAAATACAAGCAATGTTAGCTAATACTAAGGTTTGCGACTATAACGATGAACTTGCACAAAGCGTTTTTTTTCTAAAAAACTCTGGTATTCAAGCAATAGTCAATTAAACATATGATCAAGCAATCTGAAATAGTTAAACAAAAATTATCTTGTTTTCATTGTGGTGAGCAGTGCGTTACTCAAATAAACCATGATAACCATACTTTTTGCTGTGTAGGTTGTAAAAATGTTTACGAATTGCTATCAAGTAATAATTTGTGTAGTTATTATGATATAGAAAATACTCCAGGTGTAACCCAACGAAATCCAGTTTTGGCAAGTGCTTTTGCTTATTTAGATGATGAGAAAGTAGCTCAACAGTTATTACAATACCGTGATGATAAAATTGCCAAAGTAACGTTCTTTATTCCAACAATGCATTGTAGTTCGTGTATTTGGTTGTTAGAAAACTTATACAAAATCAATCCGCATGTTTCATTGGCTAAGGTTAATTTTTTAAAAAAGGAATTGCACATCAGTTTTAATCCAAAAGAAACAGGACTGCGCCAAATTGTTACTTTATTAAGTGGTCTTGGTTACGAACCGGCTATAAGTTTAAACGACCTGGAGAAAAATGTTAAAAAAGACGAAAACCGCAAGTTAAGCTATCAAATTGGTGTGGCTGGTTTTTGTTTCGGCAATATTATGCTCATCAGTTTTCCTGAGTATTTTGGGCTAGATACATTTACCAAAGGTTCGTTTTCTAAATTGTTTGGATACATCAACCTGATATTGTCGTTGCCTGTATTTTTCTTCAGTGCACAAGATTATTTTAAAGCTGCTTTGGGAGGTATCAAGAAAAAGTTCATTAGCATTGATGTGCCATTGGCTTTAGGTATTTTGGTGATGTTTACCCGCAGCACTTACGAGGTATTAAGCGGCCATGGTATAGGTTGGTTTGATACCCATGCGGGACTGGTATTTTTCTTGTTAATAGGCAAATGGTTTCAGCAAAAAACATTTGATACTTTATCGTTTGAGCGCGATTATAAATCATATTTTCCGGTAGCTGTTACTGTTATCAAAAATAAACAGGATATTACTGTTCCGGTAACGGCATTGGCTATTGGCGATAGAATAAAAATAAGAAATAATGAGTTAATACCTGCAGATGCTATATTACTTAATGGTGATGCGCAAGTTGATTTCAGTTTTGTTACAGGCGAGTCAGATCCGGTTAAAAAGGTAGTAGGAGAGATTATATATGCCGGTGGTCGCCAAAAAGGCGCAACCATAGAGCTAGAAGTAAGTAAGAAAGTTTCGCAAAGTTACCTCACACAATTATGGAA
>JBFYQC010000151.1:0-2779 GCA_041302975.1 Bacteroidota bacterium | reverse complement strand
ACCGCTTCCATCATTTCGGCAAAAATGTTTTGGTTATTGATGGCCACTTGCTGCAAACGTTTTAACATTTCTGCTCCTTTTTCTGCATTGCCTTTCTTCAACTCATTCAACATGGTAATTTGGTATTCCTTTTCCTCCGGGGTAGAACGAATTACCTCTTTAGGCAATACAGTAGGCGAACCTTTGCTGCTTAAAAAAGTATTTACCCCAATAATTGGGAACTCACCTGTGTGTTTTTGCATTTCGTAATACATACTTTCTTCTTGTATTTTATTACGTTGGTACATGGTTTCCATAGCACCTAATACACCACCACGTTCGGTAATTTTATCAAACTCTAACAATACAGCCTCTTCAACCAAGTTGGTTAAGTCTTCAATAATAAACGAACCTTGTAACGGATTCTCGTTTTTAGCTAAACCTAACTCACGGTTAATAATTAACTGTATAGCCATAGCACGTCTTACCGATTCTTCAGTTGGTGTAGTAATGGCTTCATCATAAGCATTGGTGTGTAACGAATTACAGTTATCATAAATAGCATACAATGCTTGCAACGTTGTACGTATGTCGTTAAAATCAATTTCTTGTGCATGCAACGAACGACCTGATGTTTGAATATGGTATTTTAACATTTGGCTACGCTCGTTTCCTCCATATTTCAACTTCATGGCTTTAGCCCAAATTCTGCGCGCTACGCGGCCAATTACTGAATACTCAGGATCGATACCGTTTGAAAAGAAGAACGACAAGTTTGGTGCGAAATCATCAATGTTCATTCCGCGGCTTAAGTAATACTCTACAAACGTAAATCCGTTTGAAAGTGTTAACGCCAATTGTGTAATCGGATTTGCTCCAGCCTCGGCAATGTGGTAGCCACTAATAGAAACCGAGTAGAAATTACGTACCGCATTATCAATAAAATATTGCTGTACATCACCCATAACGCGCAACGAAAACTCTGTAGAAAAAATACAAGTATTTTGTGCTTGGTCTTCTTTTAAAATATCAGCTTGTACCGTGCCACGAACTTGCTTTAAAGTATCTGCTTTAATTTTATTGTACACCTCTGCAGGTAAAACCATATCGCCAGTAACACCCAGCAACATCAAACCTAAACCATCGTTACCTTCAGGTAATTCGGCCTCATTGTATGTTGGGCGCGTAGTACCTTTGGCTTTAAAAATGGCATCAATTTTTTGGTTGATTTCTTCTTCTAAACCATTTGCTTTAATGTATAATTCGCATTGTTGGTCGATGGCAGCATTCATAAAAAATGCACAAATAATGGCAGCCGGACCATTAATGGTCATGGATACCGATGTTTTAGGATCTGCTAAGTTAAAACCTGAATACAATTTTTTAGCAGCATCTAAACTCCACACACTTACACCAGAGTTACCAATTTTACCGTAAATATCTGGGCGGTGATCTGGGTCGTTACCGTATAAAGTTACAGAATCGAAAGCTGTACTTAAACGTTTAGCTGGCATACCTTGCGATACATAATGGAAACGTTTGTTGGTACGCTCTGGCCCGCCCTCTCCGGCAAACATACGTGTTGGGTCTTCACCCTCGCGCTTAAACGGATAAATACCTGAAGTGTAAGGGAAATCGCCAGGGAAATTTTCTTGTAATGCCCAACGTAAAATATCACCCCAACCTTTGTATTTAGGCACCGCTACTTTTGGTATTTGGCTATGCGATAACGACTCAGTATGGGTTTTAATTTTAATTTCTTTATCGCGCACCTTAAACACATAATACTCGTTGCGGAACATGTCTTTCTTTTGCTCCCAAGTTTCTAATATTATTTTGTTACGCGGATCAAGGTTTAATTCAATCTCTTTGTATGCTGCTTTTAACGCATCTATTAACCCCGCATCCGGATTTTTCATACCAGATAATGTATCTATAGACAATTGCATGCCAAATAATTTATCGGCAATTTCGGCTTGTTTGTTTACCCATTTATCGTAGTTGCGATTATTCTCGCTAATTTCTGAAAGGTAACGTGTGCGCGAAGGAGGAATGATATAAATCTTCTCACTCATCTCTTGAGTAATCGTAAACGAAGATGCCAATTTCGCTCCTGTTTTTTCGGCCACTATATCCATAATAGCCTTGTATAAGCTGTTCATACCGGGGTCGTTAAACTGACTGGCAATGGTGCCATACACCGGCATTTCATCCGCATTTTTATCAAACAACTTATGATTTCGTTGGAATTGTTTTTTTACATCACGCAAGGCATCCAACGCACCTTTTTTATCAAATTTATTGATGGCAATAATGTCGGCAAAATCCAACATATCAATTTTCTCTAATTGTGTAGCAGCACCGTACTCTGGTGTCATTACATACAAGGCCACATCGCTGTGGTCCATTATTTCAGTATCGCTTTGTCCAATACCTGAAGTTTCTAACACAATCAAATCGAAGTTAGCGGCCTTCACAATATCAACGGCTTCTTGCACATGTTTAGATAAAGCCAAATTACTTTGACGTGTTGCCAAAGAGCGCATGTACACACGCGGATTTCTGATGGCATTCATCCTAATCCTATCACCCAACAAGGCACCACCGGTTTTCTTTTTTGATGGATCAACAGAAATAATGGCAATGGTTTTATCTTCAAAATCTAATAAAAACCTACGTACCAACTCATCCACCAAAGATGATTTACCTGCACCACCTGTTCCGGTAATACCAAGCACGGGAGTGTTGATTGGTTGATTGGTTGATTGGTTGATTTGGTCTAAAATAATACGAAAAGTTT
>JBFYQC010000150.1:0-2565 GCA_041302975.1 Bacteroidota bacterium | reverse complement strand
CCCTTATAATTACCATCCCAGCCTTGGCTTGGGTCGGTTGTTTCATACATTAACTCTCCCCAACGATTATAAATCGCAAAATAATAAATGGCATAATAAGGCCCACGAGCCCTAAAAATATCATTGTGCCCATCTCCGTTTGGAGTAAATGTATTTGGAATATATAATTCGGGGTTTGTAATCACATCTATGGTTTGTGCAGATAAGGTATCAATGCAATTGATAGAATTGGGAATTTGAGTAATCAAGGTTACTTGATAACTTCCGCCAGCGGTATAATTATGGCTTGGATTGTTTGAAGTACTTGTTGTTCCGTCACCAAAATTCCAAGACCATTCAGGAGTTGTGCCTGGAGGGTTTTGCACCGAGCCTTCAAAATTTACTAAATTATTTGAGCAAGCAATAGGTGTAAATGTAAAAGCTGCTTTAAAAGCGTTACTGATGGAGACAACGGTTGTCACGGTGTCATTACACAAGGGTTTATTATTAACATAAGCCACTAATGTCACAGAATAACTTCCTGTTCCAGGATATGTATAATTTGGATTTTTTATATGAGAGGTATCAGCAGTAGTGCTTGGATCACCAAAATACCAGTTAAACGATAAACCTGCACTACCTGTACTATTGTTTAAAAAAGTAGCGTTTGTTGTGCCGCAAATAGCTTGTGGTGCTTGAGCTGCAGCAACTACTTCTTGCGGACAAGGCTTTACGATTAATTGAAAATCGCGTTTGGTTTCGCTTAAAAAAACACCATTACGATATTCTTTTACTTTAATGCCAATCACGAAATAACCTTGTAAATTTGGAGTAGCAGTTACTAAACCTGTAGATGAATTAATTTGCATTGGAACACCACCCAACATATTTGATGTATTATATGGGGCTAACCAAGTAATAGTTGTGAAAGGTGGATTTACAGGAACGGTTGGACAAACAGGAACTGTATTTGGGCAAGAAGTTGATGCGGGTGTAAATGGCCCAATCATCGGGCAGGAAGCCGTTAGTCCTTCATATGGCATAAACAGTTCGTAAGCTAAAGAATCTCCATCATAATCAATGGCAGAGTCATCAAAAACCCAAGGCTTATCAACACAAATAAATGGAGGAGGCCAAAACTTAATCACAGGATTACTATTTACGGTTACGACTTCTGGTCCAGGAATAGTAGCGTAATAGGTTGCACCCACACATTCGGGGTTTACAATATTTAAAATATTTTGGTTGCGACAACAACGCTGATACGAGATTTGATAACCACCAGCTAATGGAGGCAAATTAATGGTATCAATATAAGTGGTTACCTCGTAACAAAAATCTAAAGGAGGAATAGTGCAAGGGTCGTTAATTGTTGGAGGCAAGGTGTCTAATCCTCTAAAGGTCATATTTAAAGTTTGTAGTAAATTATTATTACTATCAAAAATTCCAACTGCTGCAGGGTTATCAAAAGGTGGTACGCCAACATAACAATCACGATAAACGGTTAAGCGAATTTCGTAGTTATTTGAGCCTAAATTTTTATAATTTAATTCACCCCCAACAATATGAGTCGCTTGTGCTTGAAAAAAACAAAACACGGTAAGTAAAGCAAATAAAAATCGATGTATCAATTTATGCATATTTCTTAAACCAATTAAGATATACTAAACTAAACAAAAAAAGGGACAATCAAAAATTACAGGCTGTTTTTTGACTACATATAAATTGGACAAACACGTGTTTTAGGAACAAATACTTTTTTAGCAGCCCAAATGTAAATTAATGAAATTTCGAAACCACCTCGTCCGTTTGTTGCGCGTTTAAATTGAGAATAATTATAGTCGTATGACACTTGTAAACGCATGTTATTATGCTCTAAACCTACCGTTGTAATTAGAGCATCTTTTAAACGGGTAAGGATTCCAAAGTTGAAAACCGTATTTGTTTTTGGTTCAATAGTGTGGTAATAGGAGAAGCCCATTAAGTTCTCTCTGAACTTTTGTTGTTGATTTCCATAGTATTCAAACATAAAAGCAGAAACTTGATTAAAGCTATATTTTAACTGTAAAGATTCTGTATGTTTAATTCGTAAAACAGCTCCCGGCGTATTATTAAAAGAAATGTTTGGTCGGTTTAAGTGGCTTACGGCATAACCGATGGTTGCTTTGAATTTTTGATTGAATTTTTTTTGAATGATAGCTCCTAAAGAAACGTCGGCAAATAATTTACTTTGCTTGTTAAAATTTTCTCCATTTGATAATGCTTGATTATAGGCATCGCCATCCCATTGTCTGTCATAAGATAAACGAGAAGCCGTAATATTAAGATTTGTAATGCCTGCTAATAAACCAAGAGCAACGGTTAAGTTTGAATCTTTTTTAAAAGAGAATTTATGATTAATTGGAATTTTAATATCAGTTATGGTGTAGCTTCCGTCTCCCGAAATATCCGTGTTAAAAATAAAACCCATCGCTTCTTTGGTTCTTTTTATGAAGGACTTTTTCAAATTCATATCAGCAGCAAAGCTAAAGGTGTTGTAAGTTACTGGCACTTGTTTCCATTGGTTGCGGTAATTAAATATTAAAC
>JBFYQC010000149.1:0-3619 GCA_041302975.1 Bacteroidota bacterium | reverse complement strand
GGTTATCATGGCATGTTTAAGTTGCATGTTTTGCATCAATGATTTAACTGCAGTTTCAAACGAAGGTTTATCATCAATATCAATATCTAGGTGTAAACCTTCACGTAACTCTTTTAAATTGGGTTTAAATAAATCTGCTTTTTTGTATGCATTGAAGTTACGTTTTTTAGGGTCAACCACAACCGGAATGCCTCTTTTGTGTGCTTCTTCAGTAATTTTAGCAATATTATCCGTGGTTAAAACTCCTTTGTCGTAATCTTCAAAAATTAATACATCTGCATCAATCAACAATTGATGAATACGCTCTACTAATTCGTAACTTTCTACAGCCGATATGGGCTCGGTATTTTCTGTATCAATACGTAACATTTGTGTGGCTTGCGAAATTACGCGTAGCTTAACGGTTGTTGCCCTGTCTTTAGACTTTACAATGCCTGTGGTACCAACACCGTGTTGGTGAAACAACTCAATTAAATCATCACCATCTTTATCATTGCCCACTACTGAACATACAATTGGTTTTGCTCCAAGAGCCACCAAATTCATGGCCACATTAGCAGCTCCACCTAATCTGTTTTCTTTTTTTTCTACAGCAACAACGGGTACAGGAGCTTCTGGCGAAATGCGTTCAACCTTACCAAAATAGTATGCATCAATCATCACGTCACCAACTACCAAAACTTTTAAACCTTTAAATTGCTCAAGTATATTTTTCATTGTTGTTGCTTCTTCAATAGTTAATTAACTTAGCATGTCTAATGCTTTTCTTATTCTGCGTAAGGCCTCAATAATTTTATCATCGCTAGTGGCGTAACTAATGCGTATGCATTGTGGCGCACCAAAAGCTTCACCAGTAACCATGCTCACATGTGCATGATGCAATAAATACATGCATAAATCTGTAGCAGTATTTATGGTTTTTCCTTCAAACGATTTACCGAAATAATAACTCACATCTGGGAATAAATAAAATGCTCCTTCGGGATTATTGCACACCCATTTTGGTATTTGTTTTACTTCTTGTAAAATTAATTCACGCCTGCGTTTAAATGCTTTAACCATTTCCTCGCTAGGTTTTATATCGCCATTAAGTGCTGCTACTGCAGCCTTTTGCGTGATACTGCTTGTAGCAGACGTAAACTGACTTTGAATTTTTTCACAAGCTTTGGTAATAGTTGAATGTGCTGCTAAATAACCCAATCTCCAACCTGTCATTGCATATCCTTTTGATAAACCATTAATGGTTATTACACGGTCTTTTATGCATTCAAAACTACCTATACTTTCATGTTTGCCAACAAAGTTAATAAACTCATAAATTTCATCAGATATGATGTAAATGTTTGGATGTTTTTCGAACACACTAACTAATGCCGCTAATTCATCTTTGCTGTATACACTACCTGTAGGATTACATGGTGATGAAAAAATAAACAGTTTACTTTTTGGTGTGATGGCAGCTTCTAATTGTTGAGCTGTTATTTTATATTGTTGCTCTACTGTAGCATTTATAAAAACAGGCACCCCTTCAATTAACTTTACCATTTCAGAGTAACTTACCCAATATGGAGTAGGAATAATTACTTCATCACCGCAATTTACTAAAGCCATCATGGCATTCATAATACAATGCTTGGCACCTGTAGAAACCAATATTTGATCGGGTGTAAAGTGTAAGTTGTTGTCACGTTTAAACTTATTTACAATGGCTTCGCGCAACTCAAGAATTCCTGCCACCGGTGTATAATAACTAAAGTTATTTTCAATAGCATCCTTGGCAGCATCTTTTATGTGTTGCGGGGTAGTAAAATCAGGTTCACCTAAACTTAAACTAATAATATCAAAACCTTGGGCGGCTAATTCTCTGCCCAATTTAGCCATGGCTATGGTTTGCGGTTCGTTAATATAATCAACGCGATGCGCTAAATTCATGTGTTTACAGTTAAAGTGCGAATATAGTATTTATACCGATATGCCTTTAAAATTAGAGTTATTGTATTCGAGTTTTAAGTTGTTCTAACTTTTCAAACATGCCTCTAAAGAATCGATTTCTTTGCTTCTCAGATACAGCGCTGATTTGTATGGATTTGCGTAATAAATTATTTACCCACCTTTCATTTTCTTCAACAAAGTCAGGTGTAGTGGTGCTCATCATATTAAAAGTGTTATTGCTTAAATAGGCAAGTTTATTACCATTTAAATTTACTATAATACTGTTGTTTCCAATCATAATTTCGCTTTGAAACAGCCTGAAATTTTTATTTCCGTTTGTTTCTTTACTTTCCGTTTCTGCTTTGGTTTGAAGTTTTTTAATACACTCTGTTAAACAATCACAAATTTTAAATGCTTGTTCTTTGTTTTCGAAGTATCCTGATTCCCAAAAGTATTCAATTTGCTTGATAGAACTATTGATGGTATCTTCACTCCAAACCTCAGTAGATTGGCAATTGTTGTAGTGTTTTAATAAATCTTTTGCAATGTTTATGAGGTCAATATCAACTAAAGATGCATGATATTTTTTCCCATTATAAGTTTCTACATTTACAATGTTTTTTAACCAATAGAATATTTTAAAAGCGGTAAGTTCATCATCAAAAAAGTGATGCCAAATTGGAATATCATCTGCTGCATATAATATACTACTCTCTGGTGTTTCACTTATGCGTTTTACGTTTTCGCACATAGTAACCAACCAATGTTTAAAGTTCTCTTCTTTTCCGTCTAACCTAAAATAGTTAAAACTCACATTGTTTGAGTTGGTTTGAGTTTGGGTTTCAAAAGGAACTTTAAAATGCGCGCATATCAAGGCAATTTCATCAATACTCAATAAGGTTTCTGCTCGCAATCTTCTGTACGCACTATCGTTACTGGTATTTAATAACTCTGCAAGTTCGTCAACAAACGAAACATTAATGGGTAAAACTGATTTAACTCGGGCTAAAAAGGCTTTTTGAATTTCTTTTGCTTTGGTCATTTTGAGGTACTTGTTACATGCAAGATATTGATTCTCGCTCATCATTTGCAAAAAATGCAAATTAGTATTTGAGTTTTATATTTTGTTGCAAATTTCACTAAACTATATGCTAAATGTAGCGTATTACAATTCGTTTAGGGATAAACCTGACCGCAAATTTGTACCATAAATTTTAATACACATGAAAAAGCTAAACTTAAAAATCGTATTAACAGTATTGTTATCAATCATGTCAATTTGTGTAACAACTGCTCAAAATACTCGTTCAACCATTACAGTGCTAAATATCGATACAAAGGGTTTAACACTAGATCCGCAACAAATGGGTAACTTAGTTAGGATTGAATTAGAAAAACTAGACACGTTTGATGTTACCGACCGTTATGATGTTGCTTATTTGATAGATAAAAACAAGTTAAACATTACTAATTGTTATGGAAAGCTTTGTTTGTTAGAGGTAGGTAACACCATCAAAACAGACTACATGTTTACCGGAAGCGTTGAATTGTATGGACAAACCATTATTACCACGTTTAGATTAATTAATGTAAAAAACGGAACGGTAGAACGCACCTCTGTTGATGAGTATTTAAATTTTCCGCTTGAGTTGCAACAGATGACTAGTATTAGTATTCGTAAAATGTT
>JBFYQC010000148.1:0-4595 GCA_041302975.1 Bacteroidota bacterium | reverse complement strand
ATATTTTAGTAGAACATTAAACTTAATAAAATCTATGAATTATTCAATCAAATTGCACCTCACCAAACAGGTAATAAGTGCCTATTCAAAACTGTTCTGTTCTGTTCTGTTCTGTTCTGTTCTGTTCTGTTTTAGTGCCAATGCTCAAAATGAACCCTGTCAAGATTGTGTTCCAATAAGTACATCTAAAAAAATAGTTAAAGTACTATGTGGCGCTTTAGTCACCCTTCCTGGCAATCAAAACCCTACACCTTATCCGGATGCGGTTTGGGTTGAACTTGATTACATTGAAACCATGTGTGATAACAGAATTGTGATTGAGTTACGAAGTTTTACTTTACACACTCCTATTTTTAACTACATGGATCTTAGCTGGCCGTATGTAGTGAGTTGTGATCCTATTGTTCCAATTTCACCTCCTCCACCGCATCCATTGGATATAAATAATTGGGGTGAATGGAACCTATGGATACACCAAGTGACGGAGGCATTACTACCCCCTAGCGTTGGCCCTAGAGTTATAAGGTTTCCGGCTGGTTGTAAAGCCATTGCAAAAATAAAGTGGCCAACAGGTGCGGTAATTTATCATCCACTTGGTGATGGTGGTGGTTACACCACACTACCATTAAACGAAACAATTCAGTTAGTAGATTGTGGAGGTGGGTGTTGTGAAGTTGAAATGCATAAAGATGATAATACCCTTCAAATCAACACAATTAGACAAGTCTTTAATTGTGGGAACCCTGCTCCGGTAAATACGACATTAACTGTCCAAAACCCCACAACTGGTGATATTACCACATACACTGCTTCGGAAGTTGTTGTAACAGTATGCAAACCAATGTGCCTTGAGCAATATCCGACAGGGATGTTCACTAGTGATAATCAGAGAAAACTAATCAAAGATGAAAGTTTTATTGTTGTTAAACCCACTATTTTCAATGATTTCATATATTTTGAAACAAACAATAAAATACAAAAAGTATTACTTACCGATACCAGAGGGGCAACTTTGTATCATGGAATAATAGACTCTAACAAATTAGCCTTACCTAATCTAAGTAAGGGAATCTACATTGTTCATGTCTACATGGAAAACGGGATTATGAAGACCTTCAAAATAATAAAAGAATAAATAAGAAAGCCCTATCGGAACAAAATTGCCGATAGGGCTTTAATTAAAACCCAATGAAACATATAGTTACATACTTATTTATGTTGCTCTCTATTTATGGCAAAGCCCAAAGTATAGAGCCTGTAAGCATTTATGGTAACTCAAAAGCAGAGCAAAGTTTTTTTAACTCAAAAAACGAAAGGTACACTTACATTTCGTTTAGTGACACCTTTAGCTTTGACAGCGCAGGCAAGACAATAATAGGCAATAATAATGATTGCAGCGTTACCCCCTGCCCTTATTTAAGTAATGCATTATTCAAATATGATTCATTAAACAACTATTTATTTCACAACAAATTTTTTACTTTCCGTAGAATTAATAACGGTTCTATCCCTTCTTGGTTTGGTAATGGAAACTCAAATCTTTTACAATTTCAAATTGACCAAGATGATAATTTAGCATTTATACTATCAAGTTACTCAGACTCTCTTGTCATAGCAGATCCAATAAAGAACAATTATTTAGCCAATAACACCGCAAGCAATAACACCATGTGTTTAATAGGGAAGTTTTCTAAAAATGGAGAACTGTTATGGGTGAATAAACTTGAAAGATTGAATGCAAAACAATTACCCACAAACCAATTTAATTATTTACTTAAGGCAGTAACCGTAACAAATCAAAATAATATCATTGTAAATTTAGATGTGTTTGATTTTGGTCAAACCGAAAAAGATACATTAATTTTAACAAGCCAAACGGGGGTAATCGATACCATATACCCCTATAAAAACGATTATATTATTACATTAAACTCTAATGGAAACTTATTAAAGTATAATAAAAGCTTACCTTTTAGTAGCAATAACACCTTCATTCAATCAACCCCATTACAAGCAGTACATTATCAAAACAATACATTTACCCTTTTTAGGTTTAGACTATCACAAAAAGACACCCTATTAATTACGCCCAACTTAATACTCGATAGCGGTACATATTTAATTTTAAACAAATATGAGAACAGTGATAGTTTAGTTTCCAGCAGGGTGATTGGGATAGGCGAAATTGTAAGTTATGATATTTGCCTAAACACAAACATCAACGAGGTTGTGCTTGGATTATCCTATGTAATTAATGAATTTAATTTTACGCAGGTTGGACCTTCGCCATTCACGGGCAGTTTACAAACAATGATGTTAGGCTATAATCAAAATTGCAACCTTACCTGGCATAAAAGAATTGGATCAGACTTTGTTGTTGATATGTATACCATTGAATACTCCCCATACACTAAACAGACAATATTTGTAGGTATCCAAAGAAGCACCATGTTAAAACTTGATAGCATTGTATTAACAAGACCAACAACAAACAATATTCCTTTTGTAGCAGTTTACGACTCGCTCATGACTTGTGTAGCTGCTAAGCATTTATTATCAATTCCATATAACCCCAATTTTATAAGGATAGATGCGAGAACACGTTGGATATTGGGATTTAACAATGATTTGTATTATGTAGCACAAAGCGGAATCGGACATCCGTTTATAAATAAATATGGTGACGCATATTTAACCGGAAGTTTCAGTAACAACATTGATTTAGGTTGTAAAAACATTGTTGAACAGCCATTACCTTTTTCATACAGAGGTTTTGTTGTTAAGGTATTTTATGTCCCTAAAACAATAGATACCGTCTCTTGTGCATCTATTAAATCGCCCAGCGGTAAATTTGTTTACGATAAATCGGGCATATATACAGATACCATTACAACACAACATTGTGATAGTATTATAAAACTTCGTGTTACTATATTATTATCAAAATCAAGTATTGATACCGTTACTTGTAATACATCATTTATTAGTCCAAGCAGTAAGTATGTTTTAATCAGAGATACTACAATAACCGATACCATACCCAATCAATTTTTGTGCGATAGCCTTATTACTCTAAAAGTAAAATTTTTATCGAGTACAAGTTACTTTAATGTTTCTAGTTGTTATCCCATACCAACACCAAGTGGCAATGTTATGATGGAAACAACAGGAATGTACTATGATACAATACCCAACAGCGCCAATTGTGATAGCCTAATTACCATTAACTTTACACTTTTAAAAACAGTTACTACAGTTAAATTAAGCAGTTGTGATAGCTTGCAAGCCCCAAGCAAAAAGTTTTGGATAAATACTTCTGGTAATTACACCGATACCCTAACCAATCAATTTAACTGCGATAGCATTTTGGATATATCATTTACAAAATCAACATTAAAAACAACCATTTGGGGAGCAAATAGTGTTTCATGTGATACGCCTTTTGTAACGCTATTTGTTAACGATGGCATTCAATTTAGATGGGAACCAGAATCATTTTTCACAGCCCCCAACTCTTCAATTACTCAAACCCAAAATATAAAAAACAACACCTGGATCAAGGTACTTGTTACTGATAGTTTAAAATGCACTTCTATAGATAGTATTGAAATAAAAGCGAATTATGAAGAAGGTATTTTTGAAATGCCAAATGTTATAACCATGAATGATGATGGCGTGAATGATTGTTTGTCTCTGCCTGATGTAGGTAAGTTTAGCGATATTAACTTTATGGTATACAACAGATGGGGCCAATTGGTATTTGAAACAAATAATGTTAATGCCTGTTGGGGAGACAATGATCGAGAAAAACCGATAAGCGAAGGAACATATTTCTACGTTTTGTATGGAAAATCTAGTTGTGGTACAACGATTAGCAAAACAGGTACTATCACGGTTATTAAGTAATGCGCTAAACTCAGCCTAATACTCATTGTTTTATTTCTTCCTGCTATCTTTTAGCATCATTAAAAACGCTGCGGTACCGAGCACCAGAAATAAAATATACCAATACTTTTCTTTTAGGTAAAAGTCAATTCCTAACCAAATCATCATACCTAAAAATAAAATAGCGCGTAGTATTTTACCTTGGTTTATATTAAGGTTTAGCTTAGGTAAAATAACTTTCATAAACACTACAATGGCCGCAACCGCCAATAACAAATACACTAATTTTTGGTCCATTATTTTAGGTTAAGCAACTTTACAATTTTGTTAAATATTTCGGTGTTTTCGTACATCCCAGCAAATTCTTGCGCACCTGCACCATAAGCAAATACAGGTACCATTACACCGGTATGGTCGCCTGTTGTAAACTTAGGCGTAAAACTTAATTTGTCATCACTTTCGTTTAAGGTTAATCCACCTGTTTCGTGGTCGGCAGTAACAATTACCAACATGTCTTTATCTTTTGCTGCCATATCTAATATGGTATTAATGGTTTCGTTAAAATCCCACAACTCGGTTTTCATGTATGGGTAATCATTATCATGTCCGCCCCAATCAATTTGGCTGCCTTCAACCATTAGCAAATAACCATTTTTATTTTTTGATAAGTTGGTTATGGCCTGGTTTGATGCACGTTTTAAAAAATCGCC
>JBFYQC010000147.1:0-13948 GCA_041302975.1 Bacteroidota bacterium | reverse complement strand
AGAATGAACCTCCGAGTGAACCATCTACAACACGATGGTCATAGCTTAATGACAAGAACATAATATGACGTATTGCAATAACATCACCCATTTCTGTTTCCATTACAGCCGGTTTCTTTTTTATGGTACCTGTTGCCATAATAGCTACTTGAGGTTGGCTGATAATTGGAGTACCCATTACATTACCAAATCCACCTACATTTGTTAAAGTAAATGTACCACCTGATATTTCATCTGGAGATAATTTATTTGCACGAGCACGGTTTGCCAAATCATTTACCATTTTGGTTAAACCAATTAGGTTCATGTTATCTGCATTTTTAAGTACAGGAACTATAAGATTTCCACTTGGTAATGCAGCTGCCATACCTACATTGATTGATTTGCGTTTAACAATGTTTGTACCGTCAACTGCAATATTAATCATAGGGTAATCTTTGATGGCTTTAACCACACACTCAATAAACATGGGTGTAAAAGTGATTTTTTCGCCTTCTCTTTTTTCGTATACTTTTTTTGCTTTATCTCTCCATTTAACCATATTGGTTACATCGGCCTCTACAAATGAAGTTACGTGAGGTGAAACATGCTTACTCATTACCATATTTTCAGCAATGATTTTACGCATGCGATCCATCTCTATAATTTCATCACCCGGCATTAAAGTTACTTTTGGCGCCTTAAATGCAGGTGCCTGAGCTGTTTGTGCAGCCGGTTGGGAAACAGGAGCAGAAGCTACAGGGGAAGTATTTACCTGAGCTGGTGCAGGAGCACTACTGCGGTTTTGCACATATGCTAAAATATCACGCTTGGTAACACGACCTTCATTTCCTGAGCCTTCAATATTTTCCAATTCGGCCATGCTTACATTTTCTTCTTTAGCTATGTTTAAAACTAAAGGACTGTAAAAGCGGGCACCACCGGCATTACTTGGTTTTGGTGTATTTGTAGTGTTGATGGCAGCAACAACAGTTTTTTCAACTTCTGCTACCGCTGTTTTTACCTCGGGTGCAGGGGTTGATGGAGTTGCTGTTGCACCACCTTCTAATGCTATGATGGCAATTGCTGCGCCTACCGGCACCACATCACCTTCGTTAAACAAACGTTTTATAAGCTTACCGCCTTTAGGAGATGGTACTTCAGAATCTACTTTATCGGTAGCAATTTCTAATACGGTTTCATCCGCAGCGATCATGTCGCCTTCGTTTTTAACCCAGCGGATAATGGTTGCCTCCGCAATACTTTCGCCCATTTTGGGCATCACCAATTGAAATTCAGACATAATATTTAGTCAATTTATGCATTAGGGGAAAACTAGCTCAGTTATATTTCTTTGAAAATGTGCTGTTTGCTAATTTTACACTTGTAAATGTTTGGGCAAATTTAATTTTTTGCCCGACTTATGCCAATGATTATTAAACTTACCTCATATATTTTCTGAAGCAGATTATTGCACAACATTTTAGGTGTGCACAACAGTATGCTTTTGTTGGTATGTGCTTGTTTAATATTTGTTACCATTAAACTTAGGTTTACCACTAAATTTTTTATCACCTTGGGGTTTGTTTTCGCTTCTTGTACCTGTTGTGCCCTTAAATTTTCGTCCGCTATCGTTATTAGATTTTGAGGGGGTACGAGGTTCACCCCTTTTTTGGTGCCTTCTGTCGTTAGCACTTTTTGGTGCAGGATTAAAATCTTGCATCGGGTATGGGTGATTTTCAATTACAGGTATTTTTTGTCCAATCAGTTTTTCAATGTCGCGTATGTATTCGCGTTCTTCGGCATCGCAAAAACTAATGGCAATTCCACTTGCGGCAGCTCGTCCGGTACGTCCAATGCGATGTACATAAGTTTCAGGCTGATTAGGTATTTCGTAATTAATTACATGGCTTAAATTGTCAATATCAATACCACGGGCAGCTATATCTGTTGCAACTAAACTTCTGATTACCCCATTTTTAAAATCATTCAATGCATTTTGACGCGCATTTTGAGATTTATCTCCATGTATGGCTGCTGTTTTAAAACCTTGTTTGGTTAAATCTTTTGCAATTCTATCGGCTCCATGTTTGGTACGTGCAAAAATTAAAACACTATGCATATCTTTTTTCTTGAGTAAATCAATAAGCAAAGTTTTTTTATTGGCCTTGTCCACATAGTATAATTGTTGTGCTACTTTTTCTGCTGTTGATGAAACCGGGGTTACCTCAACTTTTACTGGATTGTGTAAAATGGTATTAGCCAACTTAACAATTTCGGGGGGCATAGTTGCTGAAAAAAACAATGATTGTTTTTGTTTGGGAAGTTTGGCAAGTATTCTTTTTACATCATGCACAAAACCCATATCAAGCATACGATCTGCTTCATCTAACACAAACAACTTAATATGGTTTAAGTCTACAAAACCTTGTTGCATCAAATCTAATAATCTACCGGGGGTAGCAATTAAAATATCGATGCCATGTTTTAAAGCATTGGTTTGTCCGTGTTGAGAAACGCCACCAAATATTACTGTGTGTTTAAGTCCTGTGTATCTTCCATAGGCTTCGAAACTATCACCAATTTGTATAGCCAACTCTCTAGTTGGGGTCAGTATAAGTGTTGATGTTAGTTTGCGTTTACGTTCTTGTTCGCGCCCGTTATACAATAATTGTATAATTGGGATTGCAAATGCTGCCGTTTTACCTGTACCTGTTTGGGCACAGCCTAATAAATCTTTTCCTTGTAATAATGATGGAATTGCTTGCGCTTGTATTGGAGTTGGATTAGAATAGCCTTCTTCTTTAAGAGCTTTTAAAATTGGATCAATTAAATTTAATTCGTCAAATGTCATGTTGTATAAAGTACTATAAATGTATAAGCGTACTTAATACAAAGGTACGGCTAATTAACAGAATCCCTTATTATATTGTATTTGATCTTTTTTGTTTAAAATATTAAATTGTTTCTAATAGCATTTTACGTAGCATATCTAAACCTTGTATGGCACTTCTTTGTATGGTTCGATCGCGATTATCTCCCATGTTAAACTGTTTTGCGATCGTTGTAGTCGGTCCGCTTACAGCAATCCAAACTGTACCAATAGGTTTATCTGCTGTGCCTCCATCTGGTCCAGCAATGCCACTTGTTGCAATTGCGTAATCGGTGTTTAATTTTTTTCTTACACCTTCGGCCATTTGTTTTACGCATGCCTCACTTACCGCACCATGTATTTTTAAAATTTCTGTTGATACACCAAGTTCATTTTCTTTTACCTCGTTTGCATAACTAATAATACTGCCTATATAATAAGAAGAGCTACCCGGAACAGATGTTATTAAATGAGATAAATAACCACCAGTGCAACTTTCTGCG
Organism: Bacteroidota bacterium; assembly: GCA_041302975.1. Taxonomy (GTDB): domain Bacteria; phylum Bacteroidota; class Bacteroidia; order UKL13-3; family UKL13-3; genus UBA6183. The sequence goes on along the minus strand of JBFYQC010000147.1, from coordinate 10,594 downwards.
GTTGATAAATTTTTGTTAGATGATTTTAAAAGTAAGCCAACAACTTGTTCTAAAGAATCATTTTCTTCCCCATAAATATATTCTCCAATTGTATTGTATAATTCTGTAATAACTTCATCAATCTCTTCTTTTAAAGTAGCATAATGCTGATGTGTTCCACTAAAGCGTAACCTTACCATACCTACTGCAGGTAAATAGGCTAGCTTAATGTGTGGTGGTAAATTATTTTCAATAGTTTCTATCTTCAGGGCTAAAAAACTCTCACCTATGTTACATGTTAATATAGTACGATGTATAATTACTGGTAGCGAAAAACGTTTGTGTAAACGAGGTATACATTGCTCTTCAAATATCACTTTCATTTCAAAAGGTACCCCAGGCATACTGATATAAATTTTCCCATCTTCATCAAACCACATTCCCGGTGCGGTTCCACTTCGGTTAAATAATACTTCACAGTTCATTGGCACTAATGCTTGTGCATTGTTGCTATCAACCATAGGTAAGTTTCTGCGTTTAAAAATATCTTTAACCCATGTTAATACTTCTTCATTTAAAACAAGTTCAGTATTAAAGTAATTGGCAAAAGTATGTTTGGTAATATCATCTTTAGTAGGGCCCAGTCCTCCAGTAGTTATTATGATATCAGCTCTTTGTTTAGCATCATTTAGTGCATTTATTATGGACTGTGCATTATCAGATACAGAAGTGCGATGTACAACCTGAATACCCATTTTGCTTAGCTCTTGTCCAAGCCAACTAGAGTTCGTGTCTATGATTTGTCCTATTAAAATTTCATCTCCAATCGTGATGATTTCTGCTTGCATAATTTTTTCAATTAGTCTTTCAATAATAGTTACTGTTTATCTTTTTTGGTTGTTTGATGGTTTATTTTTTATTCATGAAAAAAAAAGATGTGAATAACCTCATTAGATATTTAATTCCTTTTTCGCATAAAGATGTAATTAAAAATAGTTTGCACGTATTGGAAAATCAATCTCTTTTGAACGTTATGTTTTTATACTCGATATATAAACAATCTGAATCAAGTGTAAAAAAAAATATACACGAAAAGTGTTTTTATGATGAAGAGATAAGACATATGTTGCGAGCAATGTTAATTACATGATGTTATAATGTGTAGTACATACAACGTTTGAAGATGCTTGTTATTTCAGGTGTTTTCAGCTGTTGATGGCTAAGTTTTATTTTATTTTTTTATTGTTGTGATGATGATTCAACGCGTGTGTGAATATGTTGTGATTAACAATTTTATGTATGAATAACATAATTAATAATGTGCTAAACTGCCTGATAAATCAGCACTTTGAAGAGTATAATTATGGTTATCAACAAAACAACGTGGCTATTTTTAGTAACTGATTGTGAGCAGGTATTTGAAATATATAAACACTCGTATAAATTTGTTCATGTAATCAATCAAATAAATATTTTAAAACATGGCAACTAAAAAAACTAAAAAAGCAGCACCTGCTAAAACAGCTGCTCCTAAAAAAGCCGCTGCTAAGAAAGCTGCTCCAAAGAAAGCTGCTGCTAAGAAAGCTGCTCCAAAGAAAGCTGCTCCAAAGAAAGCCGCTCCAAAGAAAGCTGCTCCTAAAAAAGCTGCTCCAAAGAAAGCTGCTGCTAAGAAAGCTGCTCCTAAAAAGGCTGCTGCTAAGAAAGCTGCTCCTAAAAAATAGTATTAGGAAAAACTCTTTTCAAAAAAATCCCGTTGCTTTGCGCGCGGGATTTTTTATTTATATTGCATGTGTCTTAATTCTTCACGTATGCGCACAAAACATCTTGTTATATTTTTATGTGTAGTTTTTTTGTTACCTCTTTTTGCATGTAAAGCCAAAAAGTGTCCAACTTTTGATGGAGCAAATGGAGGTAAGCGTGTTGAATATAAAAAGAATGGTTTGGTAAGAAAGCGGAACTAAGTTTTGAATTACTTTTCACATTTTTTTGTTGATGGCATAGCGAATCAACATGAGTATAATGTCGGCTTATTGTTGCCAGATATAACCAGAGGGAAGATTAAATCTTTCCGACATGAATTAGTATTTACCTCAACTAAAAGTCAGCAATTTTTTGAAGGATGTACTGCTCATTATTCAGCAGATAAAAAATTTCATGCTTCTTTTTTCTTTAACAATATTCTTCAAGAGGCTAATCAAATAATTAACGAAGCCAAGTTTCGCCCCGATATAAATCGAAAGTGGTTTTTGGCGCACATCACTGCTGAGTTGATGCTAGATAGAATATTGGTTAAAACATATCCGGAGATGTTAGATATGTTTTATCATTCACTTACTTCGATTAATGATGCTGATTTGGAAATATACCTGAAACTTTACGGAATGATAGATACTAACTCATTTTTCGAGTTTTTTAACCATTTTCGTAAAGTTCAATACATATACTATTACACAGATAATAATAAATTTGTGTATTCGTTAAACAGAATTATGATCAGAGCTGGGGTATCTGCTATCAGTGATTTTAATCAGCAAGTTTTGCATGATGCAATTTTATTGTTGGAAGAAAAACTTGTTGTAGATACTGTTGGTTTAATTAAACAACTAAAACAAAGTATAAAATGATAAAGCTCTGTAAAATATTTACAGCAATTGTATTTTCAATTGGCATTACACCATCTCTTCAGGCGCAGGTATATAAATATAGCAACGAATTTTTGTCGCTTGGTATTGGTGCTCGCGCATATGGTATGGGAGGTGCGGTAATATCTTCTATTAATGATGTTACTGCAGGATTTTGGAATCCGGCTGGATTATTAGAGATAAAGGATAACATTCAGCTAAGCTTTATGCATAACGAACAGTTTGCTGGAATAGCCAAGCACGATTATGGCTCGGGTTCGTTTAAATTAAGTGATAAGAGTGTAATGGCATTTAGTATTATTCGCTATGGTATTGATGACATACCTAACACATTAAATCTATTTCAAAATGGTGTTGCAGATTATTCACGTATTGTAAATTTTTCTGCAGTTGATTATGCATTTATGGGTTCTTACGCTAGAGCACTGCCTATTGATGGTTTAACCGCTGGGGGAAGTGTTAAAGTGGTGAGAAGAGTAGTTGGTGATTTTGCAAATGCATGGGGTTTTGGTTTTGATTTAGGGGTAAAATACAAATACAAAAAATGGAACTTAGGTGCAGTATTGCGAGATGCCACATCAACTTTTAACGCTTGGCAATATACATTTAGCGAGCAAGATAAACAGGTGTTTGTAGCTACTAATAATCAATTGCCATCGAACAACCTAGAATTAACCGTTCCTAAATTAGCATTGGGTATGTCAAGGAAGTTTAATCTGTATAAAAATATGATTTCAATTCAACCCGAATTAAATGCCGACTTAACTTTTGACGGAAAAAGAAATACACTTGTTGGTTCTGATTTTACAAGCATAGATACCAAAATGGGAGTTGAAGCTGGTTACAAAGATTTTGTATTTTTACGTGGTGGTGTAAGTCAGTTTCAAACCCGTAAAAATATTGATGGTACCGAAAGTTACAGTATGGTGCCAAGTATTGGTGTTGGTATCAAACTTAATAACCTAAGTGTTGATTATGCTTTGGCAGATGTTGGTCAAGGGTCGGGAACATTGCCATTCTCTAATATCATTTCTTTGAGGTTAAGTATTAACCGTCAAAATTAAATTCGGCAGACTGACCTAAATTATTAATTTCGCTACCAAATAAATGATTATGCGTAAATTTTTACTTGGTGCCTTAATAGCTTTTCCTTTTTTATCAATTGCCCAAAGCATGGATGAATCATACTACAGTATTACTGTTGGTGGTGGTTTAGCTGGTGCTTCTGTAAGTTCTAATTCGCAGGCAATTTATGATGATAGGCCTAATGGTAAACAAACTTATGAACAGTTTAGTGATGCCATAAAAAAAAATCAAAGTACACGATTAAACTTCAGCGCGCATGCTTGGTACAATAAATCACTTGGTTTTAATTGGACTTTACAAGCTGGTATTGGTTATGTTGATATGGGTTTTAGGTATGAGCAAAATAACCTTCAGGATGGCGATTACATTAAAAAAGGAGTAGGCGAGGGACGTATTTGGGATAAATCGAATGTAGAGAAAAACCTAAACTACGATTACCGATTTCATTATGTTGATATTCCGGTTTGGTTTAACTACGAGTTGTTTAAAAGTAAGGATTACAAAACTATTTATCAGTTTACCGCAGGTGTTGCAGCCAATATATTGGTTAAACACCAACTTACTGCTCGTTTAGATGGTTTTACTATTGATGGTAAAGATAAGTTTCAGGTAAGCAACACCGGTTTAGATGCACGCGCTTTTAATATGCAAATCAGTGCAGGCTTCAAGGTTATTCATAAATTAGATAAAGAAACCACAGTTATCATTCAACCTATGTATGGCATGCATCCAATAAGTGTAACCAATACTAATTTGTCGGTTAACCCATACAACATGATGTTACATGCGGGTTTGGTTATTGATTTAAATAAATTTAAAAGAGACTAGTGACTCACCAAATCAAAAGATTTAATATCAGGGTTTATGGTTTACTTTTTAACGAGTACAACCAAGTTTTACTTGTTAATGAGCAAATAAATGGTTTCAGGTTTACTAAATTTCCTGGTGGTGGATTAGAATTTGGAGAAGGTATTTCTGATTGTTTAATCAGAGAGTTTAAAGAAGAAACCGGATTAGATATACATGGTTTAACCCATTTTTATACCACTGATTTTTTTCAAACTAGTGCCTTTAAACCCAACGATCAAATAATATCAGTTTACTATGAAGTACACACCAACAATAATTGGCGGAACATAAGATTAGATGATCATGAAGTTAACAACGGTAATCGTGCCGAGTTTTTAAGATTTGAGTGGGTTGATATGGAAAAACTAAATGCTGATAAGTTTACATTTTCCATAGATAAGTTGGTTTGTGAGAAGTTAATCACAAAAGAATTGTAATGAAGGAAGACTAATCAGTATGATCGCCTTCCTTCATATTTGGGTAATTTATAATTCTTTGTTTAACACCAATAATGGTGTTTTAGTATGATAGGCCATTTGTTTGCTCAAACTTCTATGAAATAACCTATCGAAAAATCCTCTTTTATGTTTGGCCATCACCAACAAATCAATGTTTAAATCATCAATGTGCTTGTCAATAGTGCTCATCACATCATCGCTTTCTTCATTAATTAAATTGATGTCGTGTTTCGCTAAACTTTCTTTGTTTTTTAGGAAGTAGTTATTGTCAGCTTTAAAGTAACTGTCGTAATCATTTTTAACGTGTAATACCGTAACTTTTGCATCATACAACTCAGCAAAATACAATACGCGTGTTGCAGCCGGTAGTTCAGGTTCGTTAAAATCTGTAGAATACATTACATGTTTAATTGCTTTGTAAACATGGTTTGGTGGAATAACGAGTACCGGTACTTCTGATTTACCTATAACTGAAGCGGCATTGCTCCCTACAAGTAACTCTGCCAAACCACTAGCACCTGTTGTTCCCATAACCACCAGGTCAATGGTGTGTGATTTGCAAAAGGTCATAATCTCATCTGCTACAAATCCAGTTGCAGAGTGAAAATTACAAACAACGTTACTATCTTTTATAAAACTTGATTTAAGTTTTTCTACTCCTTCTTTTTCTGCTTTTTCTATCTCTTCAATATACATTTGATAAGTTTCAGCAGGAAAAGAGGGGTCGGCAATTGGTATTTGTTTAATGTGTAAAATGTGTAATTCAGCGCCACATTTTTCGGCTAACTTTACTGCATAACTTAAAGCGTTGTTAGCCACAACTGAAAAGTCTGTTGGGAGTAGAATAGCGTTTATCATAGTGATGAAATTTATTGAATCAAAAATAGTCTTCTAATGTTTAGAAATTGTTAAATTGAGAATAATCAGTAAATTTTGATTAATCGATTAATGCCTTTTCGTGCTTTTTATTAGCCAATTGACCGCATGCCGCATCAATATCTTTTCCTCTACTTCTTCTTACTGTTGCAATAACTCCGTTTCTCTCCAAGTAACGCTGAAATTGGTCAATTTTTGTAGAATCGGCTTTACTAAATGCACCATCTCCAATTGGGTTGTACTCTATAATATTTACTTTTGCGGGTACTTTTTTACAGATGGCTATTAACTCTTTAGCATCTTGTATGCTCTCATTAAAGTCCTTAAAAGCGATGTATTCAAAAGTGAGTTTTCCTTTTGCATTTGCCTTAAAGTATGCCAAAGCTTCAATAACACTCTCTAAACTGTTACTTTCATTAATGGGCATAATTACATTCCTTTTGGCATCGTTAGCAGCATGTAAGGATAGTGCTAAGTTAAACTTAACCTTGTCATCGGCCAATTTTTTAATCATTTTTGCTATACCTGCAGTGCTTACCGTAATGCGGTCGCTAGCCATATTTAACCCGTCTTCTCCCGTAATTTTTTCTATAGCACCAAGCACATTGTTGTAATTCAACAATGGTTCGCCCATTCCCATAAAAACAATATTGGTTAAAGTTATACCATAGTGTTTTTGTGCCCAATCACGAATATGTACAACTTGGTCGTATATCTCAGCGGGGGTTAAATTGCGTATTCTTTCCATTTTGCCTGTAGCACAAAACTTACAGGTTAAACTGCATCCAACTTGGCTTGATACACAAGCGGTCATTCTATCCTCAGTAGGAATTAATACACCTTCAATCAAGTGCCCGTCATGCAGTCTAAAACTACTTTTAATGGTTCTGTCGTTGCTTACTTGTTTATCAACTACAGTTATGGCATGAATTACAAAATGTTCCTTTAGTTTCTCGCGTAACTCTTTGCTTAAGTTACTCATATCATCAAAGCTATGAGCGCTTTTTTTCCATAACCACTCATACACTTGTCCTCCTCTAAATGCCTTCTCTCCCATTTGGGTAAATGTGTCTTTTAGTTCGGCTAAACTTAATAAGCGTATATCTGTTTTACTTTGAGGTGCTTGCATCATCCCTGCAAAGATAAACCATAAATTAAGATTATTAAGTTAGGGATGCATTAATGCCGTTGCTTTTATTATTTTTGCGCTTCATAAAAATATTACTCCTTATCATATGAGTTATACACAGCATTTAAGCGAACAAGAGATATTACGCAGAAACAAATTGGTTGAGTTAGAAAAAATGGGTATTAACCCTTATCCTGCTGAACTTTTTGAAGTAAATGTTTCGGCTAAAGAAATATTAGAAAACTACGAAAATCAGAAGATTGAGTATAAAAATATTAGTATTGCCGGTCGTTTAATGAGCGTGAGAGATATGGGTAAGGCTTGCTTTATAGTGATTCAAGATGCATCAACTAAAATCCAAGTTTATCTGAGGGGAGATGATATTTGCCCTGGTGAAGACAAGTCACTTTATGCAGTTGTATTTAAAAAACTGGTTGATATTGGCGATATTATTGGCATTAAAGGTTACGTTTTTACCACTAAAACTGGCGAAACAACCATACATGCTCAAGATTTTAAATTGCTAGCAAAAGCATTAAAGCCACTTCCTACAGTAAAAGAAAAAGATGGCGAAGTGTTTGATGCAGTTACCGACCCAGAGTTTCGTTATCGCCAGCGTTATGTCGATTTAATTATTAATCCCACGGTAAAAGATACCTTTATTAAACGTACTCAATTGGTGAATACTATTCGCGATTTTTACAACGAAAAAGGATATATTGAGGTAGATACACCAGTACTTCAAGCTATACCCGGTGGCGCAGCTGCTCGTCCATTTGTTACACACCATAATACCTTAGATATACCTATGTATTTGCGCATTGCAAACGAGTTATACTTAAAACGTTTAATTGTTGGTGGTTTTGATGGGGTATACGAGTTTTCGAGAAATTTCCGCAACGAGGGCATGGATAGAACCCACAACCCTGAGTTTACTGTAATGGAACTTTATGTTGCATACAAAGACTACAACTGGATGATGGATTTAACTGAGGAATTAATCGAAAAAATTGCAATTAAACTTCATGGTAAAACTGAGGTGCAAGTGGGTGATAAAATAATTGACTTTAAACGTCCGTTTAAACGCGTAACTATGTTTGATTCCATTAAAGAATTTACCGGAATAGACATAAGTGAAATGGATGAAACTAGATTAAGAGATGTATGTAAGCAATTGCATATTGAGGTTGACCCTAACGTTGGTAAAGGCAAATTAATTGATGAAATTTTCGGTGCCAAATGCGAAGGTAATTACATACAGCCTACCTTTATTACGGATTACCCTGTTGAGATGAGTCCGCTTACCAAAAAACACAGAAGTAAGCCGGGATTAGTAGAGCGTTTTGAATTAATGGTTAATGGGAAGGAGCTTGCTAACGCATATTCTGAACTTAATGATCCAATCGATCAACGAGAACGTTTTGAAGAACAAGTTGCCTTGATGGAAAGAGGGGATGATGAAGCAATGTTTATTGATCACGACTTTTTACGAGCATTGGAATATGGCATGCCGCCAACAGCGGGTATTGGTATTGGTGTCGATAGATTGGTGATGATTATGACCAACAATCCCTCAATTCAGGATGTTTTATTCTTCCCTCAAATGCGTCCTGAAAGAAATGAAGTAAATAATGATATTGAGCCATAAACCACATTTTGAGTTGATTATTCAACCGCCCAATTAAATAATCAGATGTATAAAAAATAAACCTGTATGTTAAAACATGCAGGTTTTTTTATTTGCAAATAATTATATATTGCGCTCACTAAGAATTAAGAAAGTATGAAAAGTATAAAATTCTTGGAATAGATAACAGATGTTTATCCACCTCTTAACCAATAAACACGTTAAATGAAAGATATAATTAAAGCAGTAATAGTTGATGATGTAGACAGTATGCGTATTGTGCTCAAAAAACTATTGGGCACGTTTGATAAAATTCAAATAATCGGTGAGGCCGCAGACTTTGAAGAGGCGCGCAACATTATCACTGAAGAAAGGCCAGACCTTTTGTTTTTAGATATTGATTTAAACGGATTAACATCTCTCGATTTACTAAAGAGCATAGGCTACCAACCTATGGTTATTTTTATAACATCGCATACAGATTTTGCTATTAAAGCTTTTGAGCTAAATGCAGTAGATTACTTGCTTAAACCAATTAGCCTAGAGCGGCTGACAAAAGCAATTGAAAAAGTGACAAATAAATGGGAAGATACATCGTTTGAGGACGATTATAATACTAAGTTTACTGCTGATCATATCATTTTATTAAGCTTTGATAATAAAATGAGTTTTGTGCGGATAAAAGATATAAACTATATCGAAGCTTATGGCAATTACACAAAAGTGAACTTAGTTGATGGAAAGTTAAGTGTTACATATAACTCAATTAAAAATTGGGATACCAAATTGCCTGAAGACTTATTTATTCAAATTCATCGTTCAACCATTGTTAATCTGCATAACGTTACTAGGATAGAAAAGTGGGCAAATGATACTGGAAGATTATATTTAAAAGGCATTGATAAGCCTTTTGAAATAAGTCGAAATTTCTTTTTTCAAATTAAAAAGAAATACAAGATGTAATAAATATAAATCCTGCAAAAGCAGGATTTATTTATAAGTTAATGTTGTTAAAGCGGGCTAAAATGCCTAAAGGTAGCTTAATACCACTTCGTGCATTTAAATAAACTTCGCCTAAATCTAAATTCTCTACGTTTTTGAAATTCGTTTTAATTAAGTTTTCCAATATAAGTGGACTTAATCCTAGAGAGTACACATTAAGTACTAAAAAGTGTTTTTCTTCCAATAAATTTGATATATCGGCTAAAATTTCATGAATGGAGTCTTCCAACTTCCAACGCTCGCCATTAGCTCCAATTCCATAAGCAGGGGGGTCTAAAATAATCCCGTGGTATTTTTTGCCCCGTTTAACCTCTCTTTTTACAAATTTTAGTGCATCTTCAACAACCCAACGTATATCTTTTAAATTCGATGATTCCATGTTTTCCCGGCTCCAGTTAATAACTTGTTTTATGCTATCAACATGTGTTACATCTGCGCCTGCTGATTTTGCAGCCAATGAAGCTCCCCCTGTATACGCAAATAAATTAAGAACACGGGGTTGTTCTACTCCAAGATTTTTTATGGTGCGATGTATAAAATCCCAATTTAAAGCTTGCTCAGGAAAAATACCTACATGTTTAAATGAAGTTAACGATAAATTAAATTTAATTGATAAATCATGATGTTTGTAGCCTATCTGCCATTTATCTGGAACAACGCGGTTTTTTTTCCATTCTCCGGCATGACTTCCTTTTTGTATAAACTTAACATCAGCAAGTTTATTCCACTCATGTTCACTGTATTGTTTTTGCCAAAGTGCTTGTGGCTCAGGCCTGCGTAAAACAACATTTCCAAAACGTTCTAACTTTTCTAAGTCGCCACAATCAAGTAGCTCATAATCATTCCAATTTTCAGCAGTAAACAAGTTCATTTTAAACAAATAAAATGCAAACTTACGGGAATAAAGTGTTATTTATTTGCAATTAATGTGTGTTTATTTTAATAT
>JBFYQC010000146.1:0-7357 GCA_041302975.1 Bacteroidota bacterium | reverse complement strand
TAAACCATCTAATTGTTTGTATGTTATCTATTTGAGCGTTTTTAAAGGTTCCGTTTAGAAATAGTTTAAATAACATGATGTGGATTAGTGGGGTAGGATTAATCTATTGGAATAATAAATTTGCGCTAAAATTAAACTAACGTACTACAACTATTATGAATTGGTTTACCAAAATGTTCTCATCATCAATCGGTCAAAAGTTAATTGTAGCTTTAACCGGTTTGTTTTTATGCACGTTTTTAATTGTGCATGCCATGGGCAATCTAGCCTTATTTAAATCCGACAACGGTATGTCGTTTAACTTGTATACCGTGTTTATGACCACCAATCCTTTAATTAAAACAGTATCGTACTTGTTGTACGCAAGTATTATTTTCCATGCTTTAAAAGGTTTGCATTTGGTTTACAAAAACCGCCAAGCCCGTCCGGTACAGTACGGAATGGTTAATGGTAAAGCCAATAGCCATTGGACAAGTCGCAGCATGGGTGTTTTAGGTACCATTATGTTGGTGTTTATTGTGGTTCACATGAGCGATTTTTGGGCTGAATACAAGTTTGGACATATACCTTATGTGCAATACACCGAAAACATGACAACAGGTGAAGTAAGCAGCATGCCATATATTGATGAGCTTGGCAATCCAAAACAAATTGATAAAAAAATGGAAGAGTTTGTAATTGGAGATAACAAAATAACCATTGTAAAAGACTTATATGCAGAGGTTTCAGAAGAGTTTCAAAACCCGCTATTGGTTGGTTTATATGTGTTTGCCATGTTTGCCGTTGCCTTCCACTTATTCCACGGTTTTAGTAGTGGTTTTCAAACCTTGGGTTTAAATCACCCACGTTACAACAAAGCCATTCAGTTTTTAGGTACCTGGGTATTTGCCATTATTCTTCCGGCATTATTCGCAGCAATGCCATTGTATTTTTTATTAGCTAAGTAATATTAATCCATCTTATATATGACATCATCAAAATTAGATGCAAAAATTCCTGATGGGACATTGGAACAAAAATGGACCAAGTACCGTTCAACAGTTCCATTGGTTAACCCTGCCAACAAGCGTAGCTTAGAGGTAATTATTGTAGGCTCAGGCTTAGCGGGTGCTTCTGCAGCTGCATCATTAGCCGAGTTGGGTTACAAAGTAAAAGTATTCTGCTTTCAAGATTCTGCACGTAGAGCGCACAGTATTGCAGCTCAAGGTGGTATTAATGCGGCTAAAAACTATCAAAATGATGGAGATAGCACATACCGCTTATTTTACGATACCATTAAAGGTGGTGATTACCGCGCACGCGAAGGAAATGTTTATCGTTTAGCCGAAGTTAGTGCAAACATCATCGACCAATGTGTAGCACAAGGTGTTCCTTTTGCACGTGAGTACGGAGGGATGCTAGATAACCGTTCGTTTGGTGGTACACAAGTAAAGCGTACATTCTACGCAGCTGGTCAAACCGGACAACAATTATTATTAGGAGCATATAGTGCATTACAACGCCAAGTTGGTTTAGGTGCGGTAGAAATGTTTACCCGCCACGAAATGTTGGATATTGTAAATATTGATGGTAAATGCCGTGGAATTATTGCCCGCGATTTAGTGAGCGGTAAATTAGAACGCCATTTTGGTCATGCTGTTTTATTGTGTTCAGGTGGATACGGAAACGTATTTTATTTGAGTACAAACGCTATGGGTAGTAACGTAACTGCTGCATGGAAAGCACACAAAAAAGGCGCATTCTTTGGTAATCCTTGCTTTACTCAAATTCACCCAACTTGTATTCCTGTTTCGGGCGATCACCAATCAAAATTAACATTGATGAGTGAGTCGTTGCGTAACGATGGACGTATTTGGGTTCCTAAACGTAAAGAAGATGCTGAAGCAATTCGTGCGGGTAAATTAAACCCTAACGACTTGAAAGAAGAAGATAGGGATTATTTCCTTGAAAGAAGATATCCTGCATTTGGTAATCTTGTTCCTCGTGATGTGGCTTCTCGTGCTGCAAAAGAGCGTTGTGATGCCGGTTTTGGTGTAAACCAAACAGGAGAGGCTGTTTACCTTGATTTTGCTTTTAATACCAAATACAAATACGGTAAAAAAGAAGCCACTAAAAAAGGCATTCAAAATCCTACCGAAGCGCAATTAAAAGAATTAGGACAAGCAGTTGTAAAAGAACAATACGGTAACTTGTTTGATATGTATCAACAAATTACCGGTGTTAACCCTTACGAAAATCCAATGATGATTTACCCTGCGGTGCATTATACCATGGGTGGTTTATGGGTTGATTATAATTTAATGACAACCGTTCCTGGATTATACGCATTGGGCGAGGCTAACTTCTCTGATCACGGAGCAAACCGTCTAGGTGCTTCTGCTTTAATGCAAGGTTTGGCTGATGGATACTTTGTTATTCCTTACACTGTTGGTAATTACCTAAGTAAAGAAATTAGCGTTAAGCCAATTGATACCAATCATGAAGCCTTTGTAAATGCCGAAAATGAAACCCAAGCTCGTTTAGAAAAATTGATGAACGTTAAAGGAACTAAGTCGGTAGACTTTTTCCACAAACGTTTAGGTAAAATTATGTGGAACGAGTGTGGTATGGCACGTAGCGCTGAAGGATTAAAACAAGCTATTAGTGAAATTCAATCATTGCGTGCTGAGTTTTGGAAAGATGTACGTGTACCAGGTGATATGAATGAGTTTAATCCTGAATTAGAAAAAGCAGGCCGCGTTGCCGATTTCTTAGAGTTGGGTGAGTTAATGTGTAAAGATGCATTAAACCGTAACGAAAGTTGTGGTGGCCACTTCCGCGAAGAGTATCAAACCGAAGAGGGAGAAGCTTTACGTGACGACCAAAACTTTAACTATGTAGCTGCTTGGGAACAATTAACCAATGGCGACTGGGAGTTACACAAAGAAGTGTTGAACTACGAAAATATTAAAATAGCACAACGCAGTTATAAGTAATAGGTTTTGGTTTGATTGTTTTATAAAGCAATAAACCTGAACAAATTAATCTATCAACCCATAACAAAAAAAGTACAACAATGAGTGGAGATATGAACGTAACACTTAAGGTGTGGAGACAAAAAAATAACAATGATCGTGGTCGTTTTGAAACCTATCCGGTTCAAGGTGTATCACCAGATATGAGTTTCTTAGAAATGTTCGATGTGTTAAACGAACGTTTAATTAACGAAGGAAAAGATCCTGTAGCATTTGATCACGATTGCCGTGAAGGTATTTGTGGTATGTGCAGCATGTTCATCAATGGCCGTCCGCATGGCCCATTGCAAGGTGTAACCACCTGCCAATTACACATGCGTTCGTTTAAAAACAACGATACCATTGTGGTTGAACCATGGCGTGCAAAAGCATTTCCGGTAATAAAAGATTTAGCGGTTAACAGAAGTGCATTTGATCGTGTAATGTCGGCCGGTGGATTTGTTTCAGTAAATACAGGTAACGCCCAAGATGCAAACTCAACACCAATTGGTAAAGATGATGCAGATATGGCTTTTGCAGCAGCAACTTGTATTGGTTGTGGAGCATGTGTTGCAGCATGTAAAAACGCTTCGGCCATGTTATTTGTATCGGCTAAAATATCGCAGTTTGCATTATTACCTCAAGGCCAGCCAGAGCGTAAACAACGTGTGTTAAACATGGTAGCGCAAATGGATGCAGAAGGTTTTGGTTCTTGTACCAATACCGGAGCTTGCGAAGCAGAGTGCCCTAAAGGTATCTCTATCAGTAACATTGCCCGTATGAACCGTGATTTTATTGGCGCCCAATTGTCTACGCAAAAAGTATAATTAAGGCTGCTTAAAATAGTTTTATCAAAATCCCGTTAACTTTAGGTTAGCGGGATTTTTTTTGTGCAACCTTATTTCATTTTTTTTTATCTTTACCACATACAACAGCATGAATTTTATTCTACTCGTACGCAAATATTTACTTGTATTAGCATTGATGCTTGCAGCAATTACAAGTTTTGCAACACACTATCGTGCGGGTGAAATATTGTATGAACACATCACCGATAGAAGATACAGAATCACCGCCATATCATATACCGATCCACAATCATTTGCCGATCCATCAACTGTTGAAATAGAAATAAAGTTTGGCGATGGTTCTTCAGAAAAAGTCAGTAGAACAAGCCGAACAGTACTCTCAACTCGTGTAGTACAAAATGTGTATGTGGTTACTCATGAATACAGGGTTGACGGCACATACACCATTAGTTATTACGATCAAAATAGGGTAAACGGTATCATCAACATTAACCTGGGCAATACAGAATACATTCCATTTTATGTAGAAACACAATTAAAGGTAAATCAAAGCTTAGGTCCTAATAGGTCGCCCATTTTAACCAAACCACCTATAGATAATGGATGTGAGTTAAAACCATATTTTCATAACCCCGCAGCATACGATCCGGACGGAGATAGTTTAACGTTTCAACTTACTTCACCCAAACAAAATACAGGTGAGGTAGTGCCTAATTATAGTGACCCTGAGGCCATTAATGGCCTATTTGAAATTGGATTGAACAATGGGCAATTAAAATGGAATGCACCACCAAGAGTTGGTACTTATAATATAGCCATTTTAATCAGAGAGTTTCGTAAAGGTATTTTAGTAGGTTATGTGGTGCGTGATATGCAAATTTTTATTGACAGGTGCTTAAATAGTCCACCTGTTGTGCAAGACATAGCAAATGGTTGTGTGGTAGTGGGTGATTCAATATCGCGTATTGTCTCAGCAAACGAATCAGACAATGGTCAGCGTGTTTCATTACATGGTTTTGGTGGTCCGTTTTCCGTTAATAATAAAGCTATATTTTCGCCTAATCCAGCAATAGGTTTAGGTTCGGTATCCACTCAATTTAAATGGAAACCTTCATGCAATCAAATTCGTTATCGTCCTTGGCAAGTAATATTTGAGGCAAGAGATGACCAAGTAACTTCGCCTGCCGTAAATCAAAATTCATTTTTTGTAAATGTAATTGGCCCAGCTGTTATAAATGTTAAAACCAAGCAAATTAATAATGGATTTCAACTTACATGGAATAGAGATACCTGTGGTTTAGTAGGCGAATATAGAATTTATAGAAGAATAGATAGTAGTAATTGGAATCCGGCAGCTTGTGAAACTGGTGTGCCTGCATATACTGGGTTTAAATTACTAACTGCTATTAGAACATTAAACAACCCTAATCCAACTATTTATTACGATGATAATAATGGAAAAGGATTATCTCCACTGGTTAAATATTGTTATCGTGTGGTGGTTGTTTACCCGCCACGCAGCGGTACCGGACAAATTATTATATCTGATTTGTCAGAAAGTATCGCATCAATAGAAGTGTGTGATAACATTATTTTATCAAGTCCAGTAATTACAAAAGTTAGTGTAAGTAATACATCAACCACATTGGGTAAAATAGAGATGGCTTACATTACACCCAAAGTGATAGATACGCTTGTTTATGTTAAACCATATCGCATTGTATTGAAGCGAAAATCAACAACAGAAAGTGCTTACACCACATTGGCCAGGTACGACTATAATGCTTATAGCGAAATGCTTGATGGCAAATTTAATGATACGCTTTTAAACACAACCGATAATCAATACCAATATACTGCCGATTTTTGGGCAACAGTAAATGACACATTCCGTTTTGTATCTGCCAGTAGAATGGCTTCATCTATTCGTAATACTATTTATTGCACTGATAGAACCAACATAGTATCGTGGAATGTAGATGTGCCTTGGGTTAATGATAGTTTTGTGGTGTACCGTAAAAATGCTTTAAATGTATTTGACAGCATTGGTACCACCATTCAAAACCAATTTATCGATACAGGATTAACCAATAATGTGGAGTATTGTTATTTGGTAAAATCTCTTGGCGAATACAGTATATTTAACAATAAATTCACCACAATTAATTTTTCACAAGAAATATGCGGAACACCTATTGATACGGTAAAACCTTGTGCTCCGCAACTATTAGTTACCCCACCATGTAATGTGTTGGGCGAGTACCGTAATTACTTAACTTGGATTCCAAACCAACCGTGTGCACCTGATGTGGTTAATTACCGCGTGTATCATAAGCAATTGCGCACAGATAGTTATGTAATGTTGGCAGAGTTAAGTAACAATCAGTTTAATTTTATTGATGATCGGGTAGAACTTAAACTTTCTATCACTGGTTGTTATTATGTATCAGGTGTTGATTCGGTAGGTAATGAAAGTGATGCAACAAATTTAGTTTGCATAGAAAATTGTCCAACCTACGATATACCTAACGTGTTTACACCTAATGGAGATAATATAAATGATACGCTATATCCTTTCCCATATAGGTTTGTAACAGGTATTGATATGGTAATTTATAACCGTTGGGGAGCACAAGTTTATACAACTAAAGACATCGATATATTGTGGGATGGCAAAGATCAACAAACAGGAAATGATTGTCCTGACGGAATTTACTACTACATTTGTGAGGTATATGAAACATACTTGGATGGTGTTAGAAAACGCAACATCAGAGGTACGGTTCAAATAATAAGATAACAACGTGTTTACAGGAATTATAGAACAACTTGGTAACGTTACCAAAATAGAATCAGAAGGAACAAATAAACATTACACCATTACCGCACCTTTTACTCCAGATTTAAAAATAGACCAAAGTGTAGCGCACAATGGTGTTTGTTTAACGGTAGTTGGTATACAAGGTAATGATTACACCGTAACAGCTATTGACGAAACCCTCCAGAAAACCAATTTAAATACTTTAGTAGTGGGTGATGTGGTGAACCTAGAGCGCTGTATGCCTGCTAATGGCAGGTTTGATGGCCACATTGTGCAAGGCCATGTAGATGGAACTGCTGCGTGTTTATCAGTAACTGATGAGCAGGGAAGTTGGGTATTTACGTTTAAATTGGCTCAACCGGAAAACGCGCATTACATTGTAAACAAAGGATCTATTTGTATCAATGGAATAAGTTTAACGGTGGTAAATTGTGTTGATGATACGTTCTCTGTAGCCATTATTCCTTATACTTTTGAGCATACTAATTTACACACCGTGAAGCCCGGAACTACTGTAAATATTGAGTACGATATTGTAGGGAAATATATTGCAAAGATGATGGGGAAGTAGTTTTATAGTTTTGGGGTTTGAATTATAGATATTTACTTTTGGATGCTGTTCTGCTACTAAATTTTATACTATCGTTGGTACTTTAGCTCAACCCCTAATCTAATCAACCAATCAACTCCTGCACAGCCAACCAGGCCATCAAACCTGCACCAATTTCTAAAGC
>JBFYQC010000145.1:0-8198 GCA_041302975.1 Bacteroidota bacterium | reverse complement strand
TTGAAGTAGCAGAAAGCACAGGAGCCGTTCCGCTAATGTAGGTATCTTTTGCCTCGTCTTTTTCACAAGCAGCAAAGAATACGATCGCAAGGCTCACGTAAACTAGTGATTGAATTATTTTTTTCATACAATTTATTTTAAATGTTTCAGACAGTATTAATAACCTGCGTTTTGAACTAAATTAGGATTAGATGAAATGTCTGCAGAAGGAATCGGATACAATTTTCTAAATCCATCTACATTGGTTCCACCTCTAACACCACCTTTCCAAGGCCATACATAAGAAGATTCTACGAATCTATTGTATCGGATAAGGTCTGATCTTCTAAATCCTTCCCAATATAATTCTCTTGCACGCTCGTCTAAAATAAAATCTAAATTTAATTGAGCAGCAGAAATTGTGCTTGCACCAGCTCTTGTTCTTAAAGCGTTTACATAGCTCAATGCAGCTCCTGCATCACCAGTTCCACCTCTTAATACCGCTTCGGCGTATACTAGGTTCATTTCTGCAGAACGGAAAATAGGGAAATCAATATCAACCCAGGTTAAGTTTTTACCTGGCGTACCGTTCATATTGATATTTTTAAATTTAGTGATCGCATAGCCATCTGTAAATTTAGTTAAGTCACTAATATCTGCAGATTGACCACTGGTATAAAACTGTGAACGCTTATCGGCAGTACCTGTTAAGTCAGGGAACTTGCTTGATAAACCAGTCGTTGTTCTTAAACCACCCCATCCACCATCAACACCAAATTGAGCAGCAACCATGCTACCACCAACTGGTGCGTGTGTTAAGAATGTTGTACCACCCCAGTTTTGTGTTTTTAAACCATCATAGTTAATGGTTAAAATAAATTCAGAAGTGTTCACATTATTATCTGCACGCATGATTTTAGTGTAGTCGCTAATTAAAGTATAACCAGCGTCTAATACTCTTTTTGCGTAGGTAGCAGCATCTGTATTTCTAGCAGTACCTGTATACACTTGCGCATTTAAATACAAACGAGCAAGCAATGCCCATGCTGCAGCTTTATCTGCACGACCATATTCATTTTTACGCGCATCTACTAAATCAGCGTCAATGGCCTTAAGTTCTGTTTCGATATAAGAAAAGATTTCAGCACGTGTTCTTTGCTTTGGCATTACAGAACCTAACGCTTCTGCTTCCGTAACAAAAGGAATATTACCAAACAAATCCATTAAGATTGAATATTGGTAAGCACGTAAAAATCTTGCTTCTGCTCTGTATTTTTTAATCGCTTCAGCATCCACACCCGTAATTCCTTTAGATGCAACTTTTGCTTCAGAAGATTGACGAATGAAATCATTTGCTAAAGTGATTTGATAGTAACAACGGTAGTAAAGACCTGTAAGCATTGGATTGCTTGCAGACCAGTTCATGTTATGGAAATCTTGAATACCTGGATCTCCCCAAGAAACAACAGCTTCATCGGTACTTAATTCTTGTGCTTTCCACCATAGGCGTAAGAAATCTGAAGTACCTTCATCGATACCTTGTATATCTCCGTTACCTGCAGGTCCAGCATTACCTGTTAAAGCATAGCTCGCATATACTTTTGCAAAAGCTTGCTTATAACCATTTGCGTCGGCATAAACGGTTGCTGATGTAACATCATTGGTAGGCAACAAGTCTAAGGTCTTGTTACAAGATGCCAATACAACAATCGCTCCAACTGTGGCTATGATTTGTTTGTATAGATTATTTTTCATTGTTATATTTTTTTGCACTATTGATTGAATTAGAAATCAAGATTTATACCCAATACAATGGTTCTTGGACGAGGATAAAAATTATTATCAATACCACCGTTCATTTCAGGATCTAAACCAGTATACTTTGTAATGGTTAATACATTTTGTACAGTTGCATTGATACGTAAAGAAGCTTTATTGCTAAATACTTTACCAACATTATAACCTAAGTTGATATTGTCAATACGTAAGAAAGATGCGTTTTGTACATAGTAATCAGATAAGTAATAGTTTGAGCCATTACCACTAAATCCTGATTTCAAATAATCTCTAGAACCGTTATTGATATAACCAATTGGGTTTAAGATATTTCTTAAAGTACCAGAACTTGAAGCGATGTTATTGTACAAGTAGTTACCAATGTTAGCACGCATTACGATACCAGCATTCCACTTCTTGTGCGTAACACTTGAACTTAAACCAAAAAACATTTGAGGATCTACACCTTTATACTGGTATAAATCTCTTTCGTTGATTACACCATCTCTGTTTAAGTCTGCGTATAAACCATCGATAGGCTTATCGTTGGCATCATATACTTGCTTGTAAACAAAGAACGCGCCTCTTTGGTATCCTACAGAGTGGATTAAGATAGAGTTACCTGTACCACCACTAATGCCACCAAAACGAGCACCTGCATAAGCTGGGTCATCAGAGATGGTTAATTTAGTGATTCTGTTTTGGTTATAGGTTGCGTTGAACGCAATATCCCAAGTTGTGTTTTTGTTACGGATAGGTTGAATATTTAAAGTAAATTCAATACCCTTATTTTCCATCGTACCTACGTTTGCAACAATCTTATTGCTAAAATTAGTACCAGCTGGCTGGTTTACTTCATTTAACAAATCAGAAGTTTCTCTTTTGTAGGCTTCAATGGTACCCGTAATTCTATTATCAGCAAATCCAAAATCTAACGCTAAGTTAGTCGTTGCTGTTTGCTCCCATTTACGGTTAAAATAATAACCATTAGGGCGAGAAATTGGCGTGAACGTATTACCAAATTGATACTGTGCTGTGTTTGAACCTAGGTTGTAATAAGAGATGTAGTCATAATAACCAATACCATCTTGTTGACCAGTTACACCATAACTCGCACGTAATTTAAGATCAGATAAAGACTTCACATTTTTGAACAAGCCTTCTTCTTTCAACTTCCAAGCAACAGCTCCTGAAGGGAATACTGCAAAACGGTTATCTGGATTAAATTTAGAAGATCCGTCTTGACGTACAGAGGCAGTAAATAAATATTTACCTTTTACAGTAAGGTTCATTCTACCTAAGTATGAACTTAAACGGTATTCAGGTTTGTCAAATTCAAAATTAGGGGTATTAACAACAGTACCATTAAAGGTTTGATCGCTAAAATTGTAGTTGGTTGTTAAATAATTTTGAAACTCATAACCACCTGTAAATTCTACTCTTGTAGATAAGTAAGGAATTTCTTTAGCATAGTTTAAATACGCATTCAAATAGGTATTGTTTCTAGTTTGACGGTACTCATTGTTTACACCACTATGAAACATACCTGCTGCATCTTTAAAACGCATATACGTAGTTGCAGCTTGCTCATTAATAACTGTAGTTCCTTTACCTTCAGCAACATCCATACCTGTGTTTACAACAACATGTAAATCAGGGATGAAATGCACTTTATAGTCTACTAATGCATTTGCAATATGACGGGTAACATTACTTTGATCATCTTTATCTAACAAGATACCAAGTGGATTTTTAGGTGCTAAAGCACGAAGACCATTAGATGAAGTTGCATCTAACCAGTTCCAATATCCATTGTATGCCTGCGCACCAGAGTATACTGGTTTAGTAGGATCAAAATAAGTAGCTGAACCAATCGCACCTTGATCTGCAAAGTTTGTTTTACTTGCTGCTAATTTATAATTGATATTAACAGTAAGGTGATTGTCAAAAAGTGTAGGGCTCACGTTAACACCTACAGTGGTTCTGTTTAATTTATCAGATCTTAAAATACCTGATTGCATTAAATTACCGAGTGAAAAACGGTAAGGCAATTTCTTTAAAGCACCAGATACAGAAATGTTATTGTCTGTAGTAATGGCTGTTTGATAGATTTCATCCTGCCAATCGGTAGATGCATTACCCAATAAAGAAGCATAACTAGGGCCCTTTGTTTTTACAATATCTCTAATTTCATCTGCCGAAAAAACATCTAATTTTTTAGTAACATTTGAAACACTCAATTGAGAGCTAAATGCATACTTTGGAGCACCAGACTTACCTTTCTTAGTGGTAATGATGATAACACCATTAGATGCTCTTGCACCATAAATGGCAGTAGCAGATGCATCTTTTAAAACTGAAAAAGATTCGATGTCGTTAGGGTTGATTAGGGCAAGCGCATTGGCTTGGCCAGAAATACCACCACCATCGATAGGCATACCGTCTACAACAATAAGTGGATCGTTACTTGCATTTAAAGATGCACCACCTCTAATTCTAATAGTACTTCCTGAACCAGGTGCACCATTGTTACTTGTGATTTGCACCCCCGCTACTTTACCTTGAATAAGTTGCTCCGGTGTTGAAATGACACCTTTGTTGAAGTCTTTAGAAGACACATTCACAACAGATCCTGTTAGGTCCTTTTTACGAACGCTACCATAACCAATTACCACTACATCACTTAGCTGATCAACAGCTGGTGAAAGTGCAACTGATACGGTGTTGCCGCTTAAGGTTACTTCTTTGGTTTCAAAATTCAAAGAAGATACAACGAGTGTAGTTGCTTTAGCAGGAACTTTCAAACTAAATGACCCATCGGCATTTGTTTGTGCTCCAACGCCAGATCCTTTTACAAGGACACTAGCAGCCGCTAACGGCGAACCATCTTTTGCATTGGTTACTTTACCTGTAACCGTACGGTCTTGCGCAATTGATGACAAACAGAAAACTGTTAGCATCATCAGCATTGCAACAAGTGCTTTTTTAATGTTCATAGAATTACAATTTCAATTTGAATAAATACTAATTAGTGATTAAAAATGTTTGTGTTTTTTGTTTTTGATTTGATTGAATAGATATATGATAAACGCCCGGAGGGAGTCCTTTCTTATTGATTGTTAATTGTTGTTGTCCTTTATTTTGCCATCCGTTAAATAGGCCATCCACTACAACACCGGCCTGACTTAAAAGCTTAACTTGAACCTTCCCTGCTTCAGGCAAATGATATTTCAAAATCGCTGCTTGACTTACCGGATTTGGGGAAATAGATATGGTTGTATTTAATAACGGTAAGCTAATATTTGGTGTAGCAGTAACCACTGCATTATTTAGGTTTTTATTGGAATAGACAAAGTACTCACCTGGCTGTAATGTAACGCTTGCAGACCCACCAGAAACCAACTGGTATTTATTAGAATACAAACTATACCAAAAACCATCTGTTGGAAAACCCACGGTAGCGGTTTGTGGTGTAACATCAAAATTTCCAACAACTACTAGTTTAATAGAGTCGCCATTGAGCTGCATAGACTTTAAAGCGCCTGCCGTATTAACGGTGTATTTATTAGATCCAAAATCGTTTGTATAAGCTGGGGTTGCGCGAAGTTTTAAAAATTTAGCATACGCATCATACAAGCCTTTACGATTGGCGTCTTGTAAATAATCCCATTTAATAGGCTTTTCTGCTAAACGACAATTGTTATCTACTGTTAAATTGGTGCAAGTATTGATGCTAAAATCATAACCCAATTCACCAAACTGCCACATTAATTTAGGACCCGGTGTAAGTGCCCAAAATGCAGCCGCCATTTCATTTCTTTTTAAACCCGTTGCCGGATTTTTTGTGCTATAACTACCAGAACCATTACCAAAATTCAAGTTTTTGTATTGAAGTCTTTCCTCGTCATGACTTTCCATATAGGTAACCAAATGCTGCTGTGCAAAATTTCGTGCATTTGAAAAACTAGTACCAAAATTTGAGGTAGATGTATAACCCATGGTTGCTTCCGCAAAACTATGATTGGCATTACCCCACAATAACATACCGTAGTCGGCTAATTCTTTTTCTTCCGAATTGTCTGCAAAATGTTCAAGCATACAATAGCTTCCGGCACTGGTCGCTTGCATGGTATCATATATCGCTTTCCATATTTTGATACGAGAAGCGTCATAATTACCCCATGCGCCAACATTGGTTGGATTGTTCACCTGCGTAAATCCTTTTGATAAATCCCAACGGTATCCATCAATATGAAATTCTTGAAGCCAGTATTTAGTAACCCTATTCACAAGCTCTTTGGTTGCTATTGATTCATGGTTAAAATCATTACCAACATTAAATGGATGTTTGGCATCTGGGTTTAACCAAGGATTGTTTGTAGCAGGTTTGTTATTTGTGCCATCCCAATACATTTTAGCAAGTGGCGAAGAACCAAATACATGGTTGAGCACCATGTCCATAATGACAGCAATACCTTGTTGGTGCGCTGCATCAATAAATGATTTGATGGCCTCAGGTGTACCATAGTATTTATCGGTAGCAAAAAAGAAATTGGGATTATAGCCCCAACTGCTATTGCCTTCAAATTCAGAAAATGGCATTAATTCTATTGCATTGATGCCTAATTTTTTCAAATACGGCAATGTGTCTTTTAATGTTTGAAAATCATGCTTGGCCACAAAGTCACGAAGTAAAAGTTCGTATACCACAAGATTCTTTTTGTTGGGGCGTACAAAGTTTGCATCGTTCCAATTGTATTTTGGTTGTGCAGTTTGTAAGACACTCACAATTTCAGTGGTTTTACCAGTTGGGTAAGGTTTTAAATTGGGGTAGGTTGCAGCAGCAATAAATGGATCATTCCAAGGATCCAATACTTTATGTGCATTATAATCTGCCACTTTTAAAGCACCATCAATAATGTACTGATAAGCATATTCTACGCCTGGCGTTAAGCCTGTTAATCGAACCCAAAAACGCAAACTATCAGGCGTCATTTTCATAACGTGCGAAAGTCCAGGTGTCCAATTATTAAAATCACCGGCTACGGTGATAGAAGATTTTTTAGGCGCATACAAAACAAGTGTTACCGACGTATCACCTGGTTCATAATTAATACCATCTTTAACACCAGCAGGAAGCCCAACAAGGTTTGTTGCACCTGTCACTAAAAACGAAATTGAATCTTTACGTGTTATAGACCCACTCACTCCTTGTACTAGGATTTTTTGAGTACCTACTTTTTGTAAAATAAATTTTTGCGCGATGCTTGTTCCTGTTGTTGTAGTAATGAGTGAATCATTTACAAAAAGGGATAATGAAGCCGACGTACTTGCAACACCTGCTATTGAAATGGTATCCCCTACAGCCTTTGAAATAGGCTCTAACACAGGCACATACAATGGTTGTGTAACTGGCGTATCAATACGTACGGCCAAACTATTTTCATACACAGGAATATACATATCAGAAGCATCTGCGTTGCGCAGCACTTGCGAACCCGTAGCATCTCTAAATAAAATAGCAATTTTTTGAATCGTTTCTGAAGCATTTGTCATGCCAAAGAAATTACGAAGACCACCACTAATCGTAAAAGACCAAACATTGTTAGCAAGCTTGGTACATTTTACTTTGTTATCTGCCACACCCCAAGCAACAGGAACATATTTCCAGTTGCTACTTGAAGTGCTCAGTGAAGTAATCGCACCTATATGCACAAATATGTCACCGGTAACATTTAAGATACCCTTGTTTCCTTTTGTAGCATCCGCAAAAATGGTGATGGAAGAACTTGTTTCTGTAATAAACGCAGGTGATGTACGCAACAATTGTGCATGTGCCGACATAGCAGCTAACAAACAGCATAGCAGTACAAAAATTCTCATAAACAAGCGTTAGTTTGGTATCGTACACCAAATGTGTAATAATTACACGAAGTAAATTTAACTCATTTTACTTTATGTAGAAACGACACGATGTCTTATTTATTTTTTTTTAATATGTTTTTGGTTGATTTTTAATAGAAAAATTTCTTTTAATACATAAAAAATGCCGGATAATTATCCGGCATTAACCAAAAACAGACCTAAACAAAATCGGGGGTATATCATCTATTGAAACACTTTCACCCAGTCTACCTTCATTTGTGCCGGGAAAATGGCATCATCTATTCCAAACTTGCCTCCTAAATTTCCGCCAACAGCAATGTTTAAAATCAAATGAAAGTTTTGATCAAATGGCCAAGCACCTGAACCGGTATGCTCGTTTTTGAAGGTGTTGTATAATTTATTGTCGATGTAAAAATCAATTTTTTCGGGTGTCCACTCAATTTCATAATCATGAAACTGCGTAGATAAATTTGGCACAATTAAAGAAGCGGTTCTTTGTGTTCCAATCATGCCGTTGTAACGCTCTGTGTGAACACTACCAAATGCCGAGTCAGGTG
>JBFYQC010000144.1:0-4597 GCA_041302975.1 Bacteroidota bacterium | reverse complement strand
TGGGATTTTGGTCAGCCAAGTTCAGGTAGAAATACCAGCACCGACATCAACCCAACACATAATTATGGCGAGACCATGGAGAGTTACAAAGTATGTTTGATGGCTTTTGATGCCAACGATTGTATGGATTCTATCTGTAAAATGATACCAATACGTAGTTCAGTTAAAATACCTAATGTATTTACTCCCGATAATGCAGACGGAAAGAATGATGCTTTTGATATTGATATTGAAGGTTGGGAGAAGTACGAGTTATTTATTTACAACCGCTGGGGAACTATGGTTTTTGTAGGGTTTACAGATGGATTTTACAATGATGGCATTAATTGGGATGGGAAGAACAAAACCGATGGGTCTGATTGCCCAGAAGGCACCTATTTTGTTATTTTTAAATACAAACTGATTACAGAGCCAGAAGAGCAAACTTACCACGGCACAGTAACATTGATTCGGGATTAATTTTTACTTATAAGATCTTATGTAGTGGTAGTGGCCCTTTTATTTATCGTTATTTGCAGCAATGAATAGCAAAGAGAGACTTCTTTTACTCACCTTAGCGGCCATAAACTTTACCAACATCATGGACTTTATGATTATGATGCCGCTTGGTCCGCAACTTATGCGCATTTTCGATATCAACACACAACAGTTTGGTTTAGTGGTTTCTAGTTATACTTTTAGTGCCGGTTTCTCCGGTTTTTGTACCGCATTTTTTATTGATAAATTTGATAGAAAGCGATTTTTACAAATATTGTACGCTGGTTTTTTAGTGGGTACACTTGCTTGTGGTTTGGCCAGTAGCTACGAGTTATTGATGGTTGCACGTATATTTACGGGTTTATTTGGTGGTGTATTGGGTGCAGTGATTTTATCCATTGTAGGCGATGTTATTCCATTTGAACGTAGAGGGCAAGCCATGGGATTTGTTATGGCTGCATTTTCTATTGCCAGTGTTTTAGGAGTTCCTTTTGGTTTGCGTATAGCCAACGAGTTTGGGTGGAATACCCCATTTTTGGTATTAGCGTTACTAGCGCTTCCTGTTCAGTTTTTCATTTATAAGTTTGTACCCAATTTAAGCACACATACCCAGGCGGGTAAACAAGTTCAAGTGCTACAAGTTATTAAAAATATCACATCAATCCCTAATCAACGTAAAGCCATCACCTTGATGATGGTAGTGATGTTTGGTCACTTTAGTATTATTCCTTTTTTAAGTCCGTATATGGTAAGTAATGTTGGTTTTACAGAGGGGCAATTAGAGCAAATTTATTTTTTTGGAGGGTTAAGTACCATTGTAAGTTCTCCACTAATTGGTAAACTAGCCGATAGAATTGGCAAATTAAAAGTGTTTACCATTTTTGTGAGTATTTCCTGTGTTCCTGTATTATTCATAACCAACATGCCTCGAGTTGATATTTGGATTGCGCTGATTGCAACATCAGTGTTTTTTGCAGTGAGTAGCGGAAGATTTATTCCTGCTCAAGCCATGGTAACTGCAACTGTTGAGCCACAAAACCGAGGTAGTTTTATGAGCATAGTTTCGAGCATGCAACAACTTAGTGCTGGTTTAGCCTCATACATTGCCGGTTTGGTGGTAATTAAACAAACCAATGGCGAAATGTTACATTACAATTGGGTGGGCGTGATGAGTGTAACTGCGGCCATCATTACCTTGTTTTTGGTAAGAAGAATTACCGCTGCCGATGGTAGTAGATTTTAGTTAAAAGTCAAATGAATTAAGTTGTTACATTATCTTTTAGCAACAATTCTCTTTCAGCGGCACTCCATTTTTCTTCTAATGCAATCATATTAGCGGCATCTGCAAATACAGGAGGTTTAGACTTAGCAGTAATGCGTATGTAATGGTGATTAAATACATTTAAGGCGATATGGCAAGGTTTCATATCGCCATATTCTAAGTTACGTTTTTTGCTGCGCATGTAAATATCAAAATCAGCACCTTGTATGCGCTCATCCCATAAGCCAATTTTATCTAAAGCGGTTCGGTTAAATATCACCGAGTTGCCTACAAAACCTTCAACCACTTTGTTTTTGAAATGTGCTTGACGTTTGTTATTAAAGGCTTCCCAATTTCCGTACATTAGTTTATGCATAAGGGTTAAGTTAAATTTACTTAGCCCAAATTGTTTTAAAATATTTTTGATACGTTTCCATTTACGACCTAACTTTTTGGTAAGTTCAGGAGTTTCAATCCGCTCAATCCCACAAACGGTAATTAAATCAAGTCCGTTAACCTGCATGCTTTCTATTATTTTTTGGTCCCATTGCGGACAAACAATAATATCATTGTTTAAAAAGGCAAACAAGTTGTATTTGGCCACTTTAATGCCTTGGTTTTGCGTGTAAGGATAACTGTAGTTGGCGTTGTTGGCAATTACTTCAGCACATTCTTTTTCAAAAAACTCGCGTGTACCATCTGTTGAATTATTGTCTATAATAATCAATTCGAAAGGATGTACGGTGTACTTACGCAGGTTTTCAAGAAAAATCTGGTTCATTTCCAGTTGGTTGTGAACTGCTGTAATAATACTAATCATAAATAGGAGATAAGCTGCCTTTAAACAGCAAATAAATGGTATTTAAATGGCATTATAAAATAACCTAACTTGCGACAAGTTTGTAAGTGCCTAAATAAACCTAGGCCTATAATTAGCCCCAAAAGAATAAAAAGACACTTTTTTTGGATAAAACTTGCATACAATAAAAACTATTTATACTTTCGCACACCTAAAAAATACTGTCATGGCATTTACAAGATACAAAAGAAAAGAAAAAAAGAACAGAACAGTGTCGAGATTACGCACACAGACATTAAAGCTTAACAACCTTGTTGTTAAAGTAGTATCTCCTAACAAAGACAAAGTAGTAGTTATAGAAGAATAACTATTTGGTACGCAAGTGCCTTATATTTAAAAGCCGTTACACAATGTGTAACGGCTTTTATTGTTTAACCAATTTTAATATAGCCTCAGCAGCCTTTAAACTAGCACCTTCACCTCCTAAATCGGTACGTAGTTTTTGGTAATCTTGCATTAAATTAAGGTGTTTATTACCACCGGGTAATACTGCGTTTAATTCTTGGGTAACCTTATCAACGGTAAAGTCGTTTTGAATCAGCTCAACAATAGCCGGTTTATCTAAGCATAAATTAACCAGCGAAATGTATTTGATGTTTTTAACCAGTAAACGTGCAATACGATATGATATTGGGTTGGCGACATAACCACACACTTGAGGCACATTGTAAAGAGCCGTTTCTAATGTTGCAGT
This sequence comes from Bacteroidota bacterium, assembly GCA_041302975.1. Taxonomy (GTDB): domain Bacteria; phylum Bacteroidota; class Bacteroidia; order UKL13-3; family UKL13-3; genus UBA6183. The sequence continues at coordinate 1,306 of JBFYQC010000144.1, read as the reverse complement.
ACCACTACAAACAATAGCACCTGAGGCATGCTTCATTAAATCGTAGGTTTTACCAAATACCACTTTAACCTGTTGGTTTAAAAATGGTTGGTAAAAATCAGGGTCTAAACCAGGAGCACCTCCAATCACAAATTGATGATTTGGAAAACGGCTCATTACTTCCATCATTAAAGGTAAAATGCGGTTAATTTCTTGTTTTCTGCTACCTGGTAATAAGGCAATAATGGGTTTTCGATTAACTACATAAGCTTGTTTAAATGAATCATCGGGTTTATGGTTGGCAATGGCATCCAATAAAGGGTTGCCAACATATCTCGTTTTTACGTGCCATTTCTCAAAATAAGAAACTTCGAATGGAAAGATGAGCAATAACAAATCAATAAATTGCTCTAATTTTTTTCCGCGATTTTCTTTCCAAGCCCAAATTTTAGGTGCTATGTAATAAACTGTTTTTATATTTTTTGATTTGCAAAATTCTGCTATGCGTAAATTAAACCCAGGGTAATCTATCAGTATCACCACATCGGGGTTAAATGCCTCAATTTGTTGCTTGCATATATTGATATTACTCAATATGGAGCGTAGGTTCAGAATCACTTCAACAAAACCCATAATGGTTACTTTTTTATAATGCATCAACAGCCCAGACGCTTCTGCTTCCATCAAATCGCCACCCCAATAGTTAAATTCGGCATTGGCATCTTTTTGTTTGATGGACTTAATTAAATTGGCTCCGTGTAAATCGCCCGAAGCTTCGCCTGCTATTAAAAAATACTTCATCTTATTGCACAATTTTAGTAAACTGTTTTTAAACTACACGTTAAAAACTATTTTTGATAAAAATAATAAAATAGAACACCATGGAAAATCAAAAGCAAAACAAATCAACACAGTACTTATTATTAGTGTTGTTACTACTTTCTTTAATTGGTAATGTTTTTCAATATAGCAATAATAAAGAAGAAGTTTCGGTACGCGATTCTAAAATTGATACGTTGGTTACGGTACAAGTTGAATTAGAAAAAGAATTGGTGTCTACTGGTGCTGAGTTGGAAAGCTACCGTGGTATTGCAGCCAATTTAGATTCTTTGTTGGATGATGCTAGCGGAAAAATAGAAGCACAAGAGGCTAAAATTAAAAAACTACTTGCCACCGAGAAAAGCGGAGAGAAGTTGAATAAAAAATTAAAACTTGAACTGGAGGAGTTACGTAAATTAAAAGATCAGTACTTAGAAAAAATTGATCAATTGATTACCGAAAATGAGCAGTTGAAAAAAGAAAATGAGGAGAAAGCAGCAGCCATTAC
>JBFYQC010000143.1:0-5745 GCA_041302975.1 Bacteroidota bacterium | reverse complement strand
CTCCATCCTTGTATATCAATCCAGCCACTTAACCGTGCTGTAATTACATACATTGCATACAAAAATGAAGAACCGCCCAATAATAATCCTGTGGTAGTGATTAAACGCAATGGCGCGTATGAAAACGATACAAACGAATCAATAAATAGCTTGATTTTTTTCTTTAATGTCCACCTCGATTTTCCAATTTTTCTTTCTTTACGTGTGTACGGTATGGCTACATAGTCATACTTTAACCACATCAATAAATACAGAGAATTGGTATTAGTTTCATTCAGGTTTACTACCTGCTCACGCAATTGTTTATCAAACAAACAAAAATCAAAACCACCTTTGGGTAGGTTTGGTAATGCATGTTTTCGTATTAATTTTTGGTAATATTCTGCAAACAACCTACTTGTCCATTTATCTTCCCTTTCATCACGGTTGGCCACAACTAACTTCACTCCTTTTTTCCAATACTCATACATCTTCACCATCAACTCTGGCGGATCTTGAAGATCAGCTGCAATTACTACAGTACAATCGCCTGTGGCATGCTTCATACCCGCTTGTATGGCGTTGTATGATCCAAAATTGCCACTTAACTTTACTACTTTTACTTTATCAGGATATGCTGCTTTAAACTTTTTTAATTCGTTTAAAGTACCGTCTTTGCTGCCATCATCCACCATTACGTATTCAAACGAAACTTCTGCAGGAAACAGCGCTTCATTTGCAATCAACTCTTGAGCGGTAACAGGAATATTTTGCTCGTTGTAATAACAAGGAATGATGACAGATAATTTAGGCACGGTAAAATTGTTTAATCGTATCGCATACTTGCATTACTTGTTCATCTGTTAATCCAGGAAACATCGGTAAACTCAAACAAGTGTCGGCAATGGTTTCTGCTAATGGGAAGTCTCCTTTTTTATAACCCAACTCATGATAGGCTTCTTGCATGTGCGGAGGTAACGGGTAATGAATTAAAGTACCAACTCCATGTGTATTTAAATATTGCTGCAATTCATCACGCTTGTGGGTTCTGATTACATATAAATGATACACTGAAGTAGCACCATCAGCCAACACCGGAGTTACCAAATCTCCTACTCCACTTAACTGTTGGTTATATAAGGTTGCAATGTGGTTACGTTGTTCGCTCCACTTATTCAGGTGTTTTAATTTAATAGATAAAAAGCCTGCTTGTAATTCATCAAGCCTACTATTTATACCTTTAATTTCGTTGTAGTATTTTTTTTGCGAACCGTAGTTACGAATTACATTCGAACGATTATACAACTGCTCATCATTTGTTGTAATTGCTCCAGCATCACCATAAGCACCTAAATTTTTACCTGGGTAAAAACTTGTTCCATTAATATGCCCGAAACTACCCGTAACTTTACCATTGTAACTTGCTCCTTGCGATTGTGCATTATCTTCTACTACAAACAAATTGTGTTTTTTCGCAATGTTCATAATCGCTTCCATCTCGCAACACTGTCCGTATAAATGCACAGGCATTATGGCTTTTGTTTTAGAACTGATGGCCGCTTCAATCAAATCAGGATTAATGTTGTATGTTTCAATTCTAGGTTCAACAGGAATAGGAGTTGCGCCCACATAACTTACCGCAAGCCAACTAGCTATATAAGTATTTGAAGGTACAATCACTTCATCCCCTTGGCCTATGTTTAAAGTTTTTAAGGCAATGATTAATGCATCTAAACCATTGGCCACACCTACAGCATGTTTAGTGGTACAAAAGTTAGCATAGTCTTGTTCAAACTGCTTTACTTGGTCGCCCAAAATGTACCAACCTTTATCTATAAAATTTTCGAACGAAGGCAAAAGCTCTGCCTTAATCTCTTCGTTCATGTGTTTAAAACTTAAAAATGGAATCATAAAAATATTTAAGATAGCGGAGTTAATCCTGTAGTTGTTTCTTTGTAGTTTTTTCCGTTAGGACTTATCCAAGTACCATCAGTTTGTTTGGTTAAACCATTACCTTCTTCATCAACCCAACCTTTTTGTTTGGCAGGATTACCATACACTAAAGCATAATCGGGTACATCTCGTGTAATTACGCTACCCATACCTGCCATGGCGAATTTACCGATGGTTACGCCACCTAATATGGTTGAATTTGCGCCAATTGAGGCACCATGTTTAATATATGTTTTCAGGTGGTTGATGTATTGTTTGCTACGCGGTCGAGGGTTGTTGGTAAACACCACATTCGGACCTAAAAACACATCATCTTCAATTACTGTGTTCTCCCAAATGTAAATACCACATTTAACGGTTACGTTGTTGCCAATGGTAACGTCATACTCCACATAGCAGTGGTCGCAAATATTACAGCCTGAACCAATTTTTGCGCCCTCTAAAATATGAACAAAAGCCCAAACTCGGGTGTCTTCGCCAATGTCTTGGGTTTCTACAATGGCATTGGGATGTATTTTTGCTGCAGCCATTATTTACCTCCCCAAACTTCTTTAAATTGTTGGTAATCGCGAATGTAATCTGCACCATCATAAGCCATAGAGGCAAATACTACTTGTATAGCTGTATGGCTGTATTGCATAGTGTGCCACACATTAGGCGGTAAGTAAACTCCCTTATTGGGTTCATCCAATACAAAAGTTTCTATGTTACCTTTTCCATCATCGGTGTTTACAATAATACGACCGGTAACTGCCATTAAAATTTGTTCGGTTTTATAATGTGCATGTCTTCCCCTTACAATACTCTCTGGAGTGTAGTAAGTCCAAAATACACGTTCTATTTTAAAAGGAAGTTTAGCGTTTTCAGCTATTGATAAGTAACCAATACCAGAATCTCCCAGTTTACCAAAATCAATGATATGCGGTGGTTTGTAATCCATGTTTGTTAAAAATATTCGGGATATTGCTTATACCATTCTAATGCAAGCTTTAATCCGTTTGCTAAGGTAATGTTAGGTTGGTAATTAAGCAATTTTTTTGCTTTGCTGATGTCTGCTAAGCTATCTCGAACATCTCCCAAACGAGTTTCTCTATATAGAGGCGCTAAATTTTTATTGGGTGTAAACGACTTTAAGACATCAAACAACTGATTTACAGTATGTTGTTCTCCACATGCAATGTTATAAACCTGATTCCAGGCTTGTTCATCATGGCAAAACAATGCTTTTATATTCGCTTGTACCGCATTACTTACATAAGTAAAATCCCTGCTTTGTTCTCCATCACCATTAATAAATGGTGCTTCGTTATTTAACACAGCTCTCGCAAACAAGGGTATAACTGCTGCATAAGCACCGTTAGGATTTTGTTTAGGACCAAAAATATTGAAGTACCTCAACCCAATAAAATTTGTTCCATAGGTTTTATGAAAAACATCAGCATACAACTCATTTACCAATTTGGTTACTGCGTATGGCGATAATGGTTTACCTATAACATCTTCTTGTTTAGGTAAAATCTTACTATCACCATAAGTGGATGAAGAGGCTGCATATACAATTTTTTCTATGCCCGCTTGTTGGGCAGCATTAAAAACATTTAAAGTACCGCCAATATTTACAGCATTGGTAGTAATTGGGTCGTTTATAGATCGTGGTACAGAACCCAATGCCGCTTGGTGTGATATGGCATCTATTCCATGGCATGCTTTTGCACAGGTATCCCAATCACGAATATCTCCTTGTAACCAATCTAATTTGGGATTGGTTAAAAAAGGTTCAATATTCTTCAGTAATCCAGTAGCAAGGTTATCCAATACCCTCACTAAAGCAACGCGCTCGTCTTGCAACAAGGCCTCTACTAAATTACTTCCAATAAATCCGGCTCCTCCGGTTACCAAGATGCGCATATTGTTGTTATAATCTTCCGTCAGTAACTGTTTTGGGTAGGGTTGATTTTACATCATACACTACTACGTTTGGTTTAGCAATTGCTGTAATATTTAAATCAGCAAATTGTGCGTGATTTACTGCCATAATAATGGTATCGTAAATTCCATTTTGCAGTGCTCCTAATAGCTGAATTCCATATTCTTCACTTACCTCATGGGCATCAGCCATAGGGTCGAATACATCCACGTGAACACCAAAATCATGTAACTCGGTTATGATATCAATTACTTTAGAGTTACGTATATCCGGACAATTTTCTTTAAACGTTATACCCAATACCAATGCCTTTGATGTATTTACATTGATACCTTTTTTAATCATCAACTTCACCACTTTATTGGCAACAAATGCACCCATGTTATCATTAATTTTTCGTCCTGCTAATATCACCTGACTATGATAACCAATTTCTTCTGCCTTATGAGTAAGATAATACGGATCTACACCAATACAATGCCCACCTACAAGCCCCGGACGAAATGGAAGGAAATTCCACTTGGTTCCTGCTGCCTCTAATACTTCTAAAGTATCAATTTGCATCTTGTCGAATATTAACGCCAATTCATTTACAAAAGCAATGTTAATATCGCGCTGACAGTTTTCAATTACCTTGGCTGCTTCAGCAACTTTTATACTTGGTGCTTGGTAAGTTCCTGCTGTTATAATAGATGCGTACACATCATTAACAGTATTTGCAATTTCGGGGGTTGAACCTGCTGTGATTTTCCTGATTTTGGTTACTGTATGTACCTTATCACCAGGGTTAATGCGCTCAGGAGAGTAACCGCAATAAAAGTCAACATTAAATTTTAATCCACTGTGTTTTTCTAAAACAGGCACACAATCATCCTCTGTACATCCCGGATACACTGTTGATTCATACACTACAATATCCCCTTTTTTTAATACTTTACCAACGGTTTCGCTGGCTTTAATAAGTGGGGTTAAATCAGGTCTGTTGTTTTTATCAATAGGTGTTGGCACCGTTACAATAAAAAAGTTAGCCTTTTTTAAATCAACCAAATCGGCTGTGTAATTTAATTGAGTTGATGATTTTAATTGGTCCGAATCAACCTCTAACGTGCGGTCGTAACCACTTTTTAATTCATCAATTCTACCTTGGTTAATGTCGAACCCAAGTGTGTTAAATTTTTTACCAAACTCAACAGCTAAAGGTAATCCAACATATCCTAGTCCTATAATGGCAATGGTTTTATTTGTCATGGGGGGTTATGATCTTGTCTTTTTGCGTTTGTTTAATCCTAATACTTTTTGCCACCAAGTTCTTGGTGAACTCTCGTCACTATAATAGCCATTGTAATACTGGCTGTAATATTTACGGTTGTAGTAACTGTTATTGTTGTAATATCCTCCATAATAGTAGTATCCTCCACCACCATAGTAACCTCCATAAGCCGATTTGTAAACAGAACCATAAAACGCAGAACTGTTATCGTATGAGTTTAGAATGATATACATATTGGGAATTTGATTATCTTCTTGTAACCTATCCGGTATCATGGCAAAATCGCGTCTTGAGTATTGAGAGCGAATAATGAATAAGTTGATATCCGCTTTACTCATCAACGCAAACGAATCAGACACCAAACCAACAGGCGCAGTATCAAAAAACACATAATCATATGTATTTTTTAGCGTTTCTACTAATTCGGTCATCTTTTCAGTACTAAGCAACTCTGCTGGATTAGGTGGAGTAGGACCCGCAGTTATTACATCTAAATTTTCAAATTCAGATTCTTGTATAATGTCTTTTAATTCGTGTTTACCAATTAAGTAGGTGGTTAAACCAATATCATTGGTCATGTTACGGAAGGTTAAGTGAATTTTAGGTCTGCGTAAAT
>JBFYQC010000142.1:0-6136 GCA_041302975.1 Bacteroidota bacterium | reverse complement strand
CCTGTGGTGTGGTAGGTTTTACCAAATGAAGAAACAATAATGCTTCTTTCAGCAAGCTTTGGGTAGCGTGCCACACTTTGGTGCTCAACACCATCGAAAATAATATGTTCATACACTTCATCACTCAATACAATAATTTCAGAGTTTTTTACAATTTTCTCTAAACGCTGCATGTCTTGCGCACTCAGGGTTGTTCCGGTAGGGTTGTGCGGAGTATTAATAATAATCATTTTGGTTTTGTAGTTCACCAACTTTTTCACCTCATCCCAATCAACTTTATATGTTGGGTATTTTAATTCTGCAAACACCGCACGACCACCATTTACTTGTATAGCAGGTAAGTAACTATCGTAACATGGTTCAATAATAATTACTTCATCGCCTTCGCCTATAAAAGCACTTATGGCTGCATATAAGGCATGCGTGCCACCAGGTGTAACCGTAATTTCTGTTTCTGGGTTATAAGTTGCACTGTATAATTCTTGCGTTTTTTCTGCAATTTTTTCACGCAATTTCATTACCCCAGGCATTGGTGCGTATTGGTTGTAACCTGCTTTCATGTAGTGGTTTACCAATTCAACCAACTTTGGGCTGCATTCAAAATCAGGGAAACCTTGCGCTAAATTAATAGCACCATGCTCTGTTGCTAAAGCACTCATTACACTAAAAATAGTGGTGCCTGTTTTGGGGAGTTTTGATTTAATGGATCCAGGGAACTGCATAATCTATCACTATCAATTAAAGTTCTAAAATACTTGTATTTGTTCAAGATTTGCAACTAAGTTGTTAAGAAAATACCCACCGTAAATAAATATCTTGTAGCTGTGCATTTTATAGTTTTGGGTTGGGCTTATTCTGCTATATTTGCGCAACTAAAATGATAGCACTAACAGACATCGGATTTGAATTTGGCGGACGTTTTTTATACCGCAATGCCAATTGGCACATTAAACCAAACGAACGTATTGGATTAATTGGAATGAACGGAACAGGGAAATCAACCTTGTTACGCGTAATTAACGGAGAATACCAGCTTACCGAAGGCAATATTTCTAAGCCTCGCGATTTAACCATAGGTTTTTTAAACCAAGATCAATTAAGTTTTGAAACAGAGGCTTCTATTTTACAAGTAGCCATGAGTGCTTTTCAACGACAACTCGATTTAGAGATTGAAATTGAGAAGATACTTAAAGTAATGGAAACTGATTACAGCGATGAGGTTTTAAATAAACTAAGTAATTTACAAACCGAGTTTGATGCATTGGATGGATACAACATTCACCACAAGTGCGAGAAAGTATTAGAAGGATTAGGTTTTACCACAGCACAATTACAACAACCTTACAAAAAGTTTTCGGGAGGTTGGCGCATGCGTGTTATGTTAGCAAAACTACTGCTACAAAATCCTAATTTGTTAATGCTTGATGAGCCTACCAATCACTTGGATTTACCAACCATTGAGTGGCTGGAGAATTATTTAAGAGATTATGATGGAACTGTAATTGTGGTATCTCACGATAGAGAGTTTTTGGATAAAATGGTTACCAAAATTGTTGAGGTAAGCATGCAAAAAATTAACGAATACAGTGGGAATTATAGTTTTTACTTAGAGTCGAAATCAGAGCGTATGGATTTACAACAACGCCAATTCGATAACCAACAACAATATATCAAACAACAAGAACAGTTTATTAACCGCTTTAAAGCCAAAGCCAGTAAGGCTACAGCAGCACAAAGTAGGGTTAAGTTATTGGAGAAGTTAGATAGGATAGAAGCCCCTGAAGATGATAATGCAGAAATTAATATCGATTTCCGAATCAATACCCAATCGGGTAAAGTGGTAAGCGAAATCAAAAATGTTTCAAAATCATTTCCTGATATTGATATTCTAAAAAAAGCTTCGGGCGAGATAGTACGTGGTGATAAAATTGCTTTGATTGGTGCAAACGGTAAAGGTAAATCAACCTTGTTGCGTTTAGTTGCTGGAACCGATGTTTATGATGGCGAAATTACCACCGGACATAATGTTATTCAGGCATTTTATGCCCAGCATCAGTTAGAGTCTCTAAATGTTGAAAACGAAATTATTGAAGAAATGCGCCAGTATGGTGCTGATAGAACCGAAACAGAATTGCGTACCATTTTAGGTTGCTTTTTGTTTACCAACGATGAAGTATTTAAAAAGATTAAGGTATTAAGCGGAGGTGAAAAAGCGCGTGTGGCACTAGCTCGTACGCTATTGGCGGAAGCAAACTTTATGTTGCTGGATGAGCCTACCAATCACTTGGATATGCGTTCTATCAATATCTTGATTCAAGCTTTGCAACAATACCAAGGTACATTCGTTGTTGTATCGCATGATAGGTTTTTTGTATCGCAAATTGCCAATAAAATATGGTGGCTTGAAGATGGTGAAATAAAAGAATACTTAGGTACTTATGATGAGTACGAATACTGGCGTCAAAAGCAGGAAGATATTAAAAAACTGCAGGATGCTCATCAGAAAAAACTAAATGCTGATGCACCTAAACCTAAAAAAGAAGTAGAGAAAAACAACAATAAACCAGCAGGCAATCAATTACAAAAACTGCAAAAGGAATTTGCTGAAATTGAAAAAAGCATTGCCGGTTTAAAAACAAAAATAACGGATACTGAACAACACTTTTTAGATACGGCACTGATGCAAAATGTGCAAAAAGCACAAGAGTTGAATGCAGGTTACGAATTGCTAAAAAAAGAATTAAAACAACTAGAGGCTGATTACGAAAAATTGTTTGAAGCCATTATGGAACTTGAACAAAACGGTTAACTATGATTAAAAAACTTGCCTTTGCCGCAATGGTTTTATACAGTACTTTTTTAAGTGCCGAAGAACTGCGTTACGAGAATCAAATATTTGATGCACGTGTTAAAACAGTGGTATTAACAAAGGCAGGAACTGACGATCGTTATCCGATTATTGCTTTAAATTCTAACGACCAACTGGAATTAAGTTTTGATATTTTAGGCAATAAAAACGATTATTTTCAATACACATTAATACATTGTGATGCCAATTGGAATCCCACATCGCTGGGCCAAAATGAGTATTTAAGAGGTTTAACTTTTGATAACATTACCGATTTTAAATACTCAACAAATACTTATGTAAAATATGTGCACTACAATTTATTGTTGCCTAACGAAAATATGAAACCCATTTTTGCGGGTAATTATTTAATTAAAGTATACCGTAATTTTGATGAAGAAGAGTTGGTGCTAACCCGTAGAATGATGATTTTAAATCCGGCTGTTTCTATTGATGGTGCTGCAAAGCCTGCTACTTTAGCACAACATCGTTTTACCAAACAAGAGGTTGGGTTTAGTGTAAATTACCGTGGTTTTAATATTCCCGATCCATATAAAGATGTAAACGTGGTGTTAATGCAAAATGGCCAGTGGGACAATTCCATAACGGGTTTAAAACCTTTGTTTATTCGTGATAACACATTAGACTATAATTACTACGACCAAACCCTGTTTAGCGGTGGTAACGAGTTTCGTTTTTTTGATATCAGAAGTTTAAGGCAGTTTAGCCAAAATGTAAGGGCCAAAACGTTGGATAGTGTTTACCATTGCTTTTTAAATTACGAAGAATCGAGGGGAAGTAAACAATACTTTAATTACCTTGATTTTAACGGAAAGCGTGTTATTGCAAACCGTGACGGACAAAATGCAGGCATTGATGGTGACTACGCTTTTATTACATTTTACCTGCTAAGCTTAACACCACTTAACGAAGATGTATATGTTTATGGCGAATTTACTGATTGGCGTTTGTTGCCCGAATACAAAATGTATTACAACAAAAGCCGGTTACGTTACGAGTTAGAAGTGCAGCTAAAACAAGGTCGTTACGAGTACAAATACGCCACACAAACAGCCGATGGTAAAATAGACGACACAACCATAGAGGGGTCGCATGCACAAACAGAAAACGAATATATGGTACTAATCTACCACAAAAATATACAGTATAAGTATGATGAGTTAGTGGGCAGTAGGGTTATTAAAACGCAATTTTAACGAAGCTTTATACTTCCTGATAATATAACGGGTGGTACCTCATCTTCATCCATTGCGTAGCGTGTGGAGTAGGCTTTGTAACTAATCAAGTCGTTCTCAAACGATATACTCATAACTGCTGGATCTTTTTCTCCGTTGCCGCTTTCTACTTTGTATTCATAATCTAATTCTGCGGTTCGACTACGTTGGTACCACACAAAATCATCATAATTACATAAAGCAGCTTCATAATGAGATAATGCACCACACATCAATTCATGCACAACCAAAGGTTCGTCAATGCCTTTTTTTATTGTAATTGTACTGTGCAGTGCAGCATTGCCTTGCCCAGTTAAAAATACCAATTTGCCAATATTATTTACTTTTAAAAAGTATAATATCTCCTCTTTTTGTTGCAAGTATATTTCTGAGCTCCAATATTCGCTGAAGTAAGTTTCTTTAATGGCTGCAAAAGGTACCGGGGTTACAACAAATTTGGGTTGATCCTTATTTGCCAATAGCCAACTTTTAAAGGCTTCCATTTGCTCATTACTTATCATTTGTCGTTTACCAAATTGATAACGCTCTAGCCTAACATCCATTACAAAAAAAGCATTGCCAGCATAATTGTAATGATAATACAGTTTCGATGTTTCGTAGGTATGTGGGTTTTTTAAATGTTGGTAATTACGATAGGCCGGCAGTGCTTCCATTAAATAATATGATGCCGGTTTAAAATCGTACTCCGTATCCTTGGCGTATTTAAAATAAAGCTCATGGTCGTTTATGGCGCTGTAGTTGGCAATACGCCCTAAAAACTCTGCTGCTTCACGTTGTTTCCAAGCCTCATTGTATTTTTTATTATATAGATCGGCCTGAATGGGCTGTGTATGAGCGGGGGCATCAACATATATTTGATTTCCGGCATGTATCATAAACGAAGGCCTATCAACTTTCCGTATGTTACTTAAGTTTTTAAAAACACGCTTGGCATCATCAGCATTACGTTGTAAAAAGTTACAACCTATTAAAAAGTTAACAGGGTATTTTACACGAGGTACAGTATTAAAACTGCCTCTGCCGTATCCACCAATGGGTACTTTGGCAATGTCTTTAAACACCACCTCAACCATGTACATCATTCTGAAAAAACCACTGTCAGCGGGATTTAAATCTGTAAATTCAAACACTCCAATAAAATTATCGTGTTTATAAATGGTAAGGTTTTGAGTTATATTCTGGAAGTCGCTTTTTAAAGTAATATGAGCAGTAAGTGTGGTGGTACTTTCATTATTGGCAACGCCCCTTACCCAAATCTTGGCAGAGTTTTCGGAAACGTGACCTATGATTAATTGAGACATAGTTTGAATACGATTGGTTAAGTAAAACTAATCATAAAATAGGCTAAAAATCAAGCACATGTATATTGGGGGATTGTTAACAAGGTGCTTTTTGACGTTTGTTGTTTTTTGTAACTTTTTGTTTATCAAGTTATTATTAGGCTGACTAATCACTTAAGCCTATGTGCAGAAAGTATGACTTAAGTTATATTTTCTAATAAAAACGATTTAAAAGTGACATAGAAAAAGTAGGGCTACATCACTAACTTGATTATGGCCAAATAGATAGGCATTCCAATGGTAATGTTTATAGGGAAAGTAATGGCCAAAGCCATTGGTATGTAAAGTCCTGGGTCGGCCTTAGGAGCTGCAATACGCATAGCAGCTGGTACCGCAATGTATGATGCGCTTGCAGCTAAAATGGCAAACATAAATCGGTTTCCAATATCGTGGGTTATTAAACCGCTTACTGCTGCAACCATACAACCGTTAACTAACGGAATAACAATTGGAAACAAGGTAACAAACCAGCCATATTTTTTAAATGCACCAAGGTTTTTGGCTGTAACCATTCCCATTTCTAGTAAAAACAACGCCAAAAAACCTTTAAAAATATCCGTTGTAAAGGGTTTAATACCTTCAGCTTGTTTGCTGTCGGCTATTAACCCAATAAATAAGCTACCTAAAATAAGTAATACACTTCCGTTGGTTAACGAGTGCTGAACTACGTTTCCAAGTTTAATGGTATTTTC
>JBFYQC010000141.1:0-9485 GCA_041302975.1 Bacteroidota bacterium | reverse complement strand
AAATAGAAGAGTACAAAAATCAGGTTGGAACCAGCGAGCGCACCGGTGCTGTAATTGAGCCACGTTTAACATTACAGTGGTGGGTTGATATGAAGAAATTTGTAGCTAAAAACCCACAGGTGTTAGATGCGGTGATGAATGATGAAATTAAGTTTCATCCGGCCAACATGAAAAATACCTACAAACATTGGATTGATAACATCAAAGATTGGTGCATCAGTCGCCAATTGTGGTGGGGACAACGTATACCGGCTTGGTATGATGAGTCAGGAAATTTTGTAGTAGCTAAAACGCATGAAGAAGCGATAGCAAAATATAACATCCAATATCAAACTTCCAACATCCAACTTCTAAAGCAAGATGATGATGTGGTGGATACTTGGTTCTCGTCTTGGTTATGGCCAATAAGTGTGTTTGATGGTTTTGAGAAAATGGAAAACGGCAAAGTAAGTAAAGACAATGCCGATATTAAATATTATTACCCAACCAACGATTTAGTAACGGCACCTGAAATTATGTTTTTTTGGGTAGCACGTATGATTATGGCGGGTTACGAATGGATGGGAGAGAAGCCATTTAACAATGTTTATTACACCGGTATTGTAAGAGATAAACAACGCAGAAAAATGAGTAAGTCGTTGGGTAACTCGCCCGATCCACTTGATTTAATTGCGCAATATGGTGCTGATGGTGTGCGTATGGGTATGTTATTGAGTTCGCCTGCCGGTAACGATATTTTGTTTGATGAAAGTCAGGTAGAACAAGGGCGTAATTTTGCCAATAAAATTTGGAATGCATTTAGGTTGGTAAAAGGATTTGAAGTAAAACCAGATGCAGAATTTGATGCAGCTATTTTAGAAAGTAATAACATTAGTGCTGATTGGTTTAGAGGTAAGTTAAATGATGCTTACGTAGAGATTAATGAAAAGTACACAGACTACAAATTAAGTGAAGTGTTAATGAGCATGTATAAGCTTATTTGGGATGATTACTGTGCTTGGTATTTAGAGATGATTAAACCAGAATACGGTAAACCAATTAATGAATCAACCTACAACCAAACCCTTGTATTTTTTGATGAGTTGATGCGTTTGTTGCATCCGTTTATGCCATTTATTACTGAAGAAATTTGGCAAAGCTTAAGCAATAAAAAAGAAGGCGAATCAATTTGTGTAGCTGCATACCCTTTGGGTTCAAACCAAACAATAAATAAGGTAACCGCACCTAAGTTAGATTTAGCATTTGAGGTAATACAACAAGTAAGAAACCTGCGTAACAGTAAGGGAATTAGTCCTAAAGAAACATTTGATATTGCTATCAAATCAACCCAAGAGGATATGTATAAACCTTATGTGTTTTTAATTAAAAAGTTGGCCAATATTGGTAACATCACGTTTGTAAACGACAAACAAGACAAAGCGGTTTTATTACCTGTTGATAAAGATGAGGTATATGCATTTTTAAATCTTCAGATTGATGTTGAAGCCGAAAAAGAAAAAATCAACAAAGAAATTGAATACTTAGAAGGCTTTATGAAATCTGTTGATGCAAAATTAAGCAACGAAAAATTTGTGACCAATGCCAAGCCTGAATTGGTAGAAAAGGAGCGTCAGAAAAAAGCCGATGCTGTTGCAAAAATTGAGGTGCTAAAAGGAAGTTTAGCAAGTTTATAACAATTAACAAGCCTAAAAAATTAAGGATTACTATGGCATTTAGAGATACCAAATCGAAAATAATTATAAAAACACCTGAGCAAATTGAAGGTATACGTAAAGCATCCAAACTAGCAGGACAAACCCTAAAAGAGGTGGCTCCATTTATTAAAGCCGGTGTTACTACAGGTTATATTAATGATTTGGCTGAGCAATTTATGCGCGATAATGGTGCTATTCCTGCAACCATTGGTTATCATGGATACACTAAAGCCAGTTGTATTTCTGTAAATGATGTGATTTGCCATGGTATTCCGGGAAAATTGGAATTACGTGATGGCGATATTTTAAACGTTGACGTTACACCTATATTAAACGGCTTTTATGGCGATACCAGCAGTATGTTTATTGTTGGTGAAATTACGGATCATGCCCAAAAATTGATCTCGGTAACAAAGGAATGTTTGCGTTTAGGTATTGAGCAGTGCACACCTGGCAAGCGTATTGGTGATATAGGTTATGTGATAAACCGCCATGCAGTAAAACATGGTTATAGCACGGTTTATGAATTTTGTGGCCATGGAGTAGGATTGAAATTTCATGAAGAACCAGAGGTTAGCCATATTGCGGATGCAAATACGGGACCCGTTATGCAACCTGGAATGATTTTCACTATTGAGCCAATGATAAATGCCGGTAAAGCCAGCGCTAAGGTTGATAAAAACGATGGATGGACAGCCAGAACAATTGATGGTAAGCTCTCCGCGCAATTTGAGCACACTATTTTAGTTACCCCAACATTTGCCGAAGTGCTTACCGATGTGAATGGTGACTACGAAATTCCGGTTTGGAATTAAGCGGCAGCCATGTTTAATTCTTGTGTTGACACCGTTAGTTGATGAACCAACACTTCTAAATCGTCTATAAGCGAGGTTAGGCTTTCGTTTTCATGGGCCGCAGATTCTATTTTTAAGCAAATGGAAGCAGCATAGCTCATGCCTAGAATTTCGCAACTTGATTTTAGTTTATGAGCAAGGTAACAGGCTAATTCTGCATTACTATTTGTAACAGCAGCTTTTAACTCTGCAATCATTTTGGGCGTTTGACATACAAAAGTGTGTGTCATTTCACTCATAAAACTAATGTCTCCGTCTGCAATTTCAGATAGGTAGTTTAGGTTGTAATAAGTACCATAGTTTAGCATTTGCATAACAATATCAGATTAAGGGTTTTTAAAAATAATTTTTTATTGTCAAACGGATTTAATGCAGTTTGTTTTGTTTTTACTTCCGTTCGGCATTTCAAAAGTGCGACAATTTTTCTGAAAACCAAAGAGTATTTATTATTAAATGCTGTTTATTTAGGTTTTTCGGTAGTTAAAATTATTTAACAGGTATACATGGCGTTAAGTTTGATGTGAATAGGTACTCTGTAAAATAAGCTACGTCTTTTACGGTATGAGTGTTGTTTGGTAAGCCTACAGCACTTTTTACCCTTAATGATAGGGTCTTATTGTTTAAAACAAATGATTTGGATAAGGTATTGGCTCTTAAAGCAGCCATATTCCAGTGGTCATCTTTGTTAGATATTTGCAGGTTACTATCCACATAACATACAATGGTAAGCATTAAATCGGGGTGCTTGTTCAATAATTCAGCAGCTTTATTATTGATTTCAGTGGCTAGATATTCTGTTTTTAAGCTGTTGCCAACAAATATTTTTTTATCATTCACCATCACTACTGCCTGTGTACAATTGGTTTTAGTGCTTAAAGTACTTGCATCATAATCAGTAAATGCGGCAAATATTTTACGCGATAAGCTGTAAAAAGCTTCTTGTTCTTCTTCTTTGCGGGCTTTCATATCCCTTAGGCTTAATTCACGTTCTTTTAATAACTTTTCTTTGTAATTTAACGAGTCTTCTTTCTCTTGTAAACGCACGTTTAGCGCTTGCTCTATTGTTGCACTCAGCGTTTGTAAGCGTGCATTTTCGTTTTGGTAATTAGTAATACGTTTTTCTAGCAGTGTACTATCACTTTTTAATCGGGTAATTTCCGTTTGGCTCTGGGTAAACTTGCTTTTCGATACGCATCCAAACAACATACCTAAGCATAAAGTAGTTAATAAGATGTTTCGTTTCATTACTTGCAAAAGTAACACATACAAATTAGAGTGTGGGCTATGTGTGTAATAAAATTAAATAGGAGCCATATATTTGCAGCGTTAGTTCAAAAAATAATCATTTGATTTGAGCTATATTGAAAATTCTGAAATAAATAAACAAACAAACTGATGAAAGTGTATTTCGACAACGCAGCAACAACACCCATGCATCCTGAGGTGGTAAAAGTAATGGCCGATATGATGATGAACAATTATGGAAATCCATCATCAATACACGCCCAAGGAAGGGAAGTGAAAACCATGGTTGAGGATGCACGTAGAGCTGTGGCTAAATTAATGGGCTGCACACCTGGCGAAATTTGTTTTACATCTGGTGGAACTGAGGCTGATAACATGGCCATCAGACAGTC
Source organism: Bacteroidota bacterium (assembly GCA_041302975.1). Lineage (GTDB taxonomy): Bacteria > Bacteroidota > Bacteroidia > UKL13-3 > UKL13-3 > UBA6183. The sequence continues at coordinate 5,300 of JBFYQC010000141.1, read as the reverse complement.
TGTAGAAAGTTTAGGAGTTAAAAATATCATTACTTCTGCCATAGAGCACCATGCTGTTTTACATACCATTGAAGAATTAGCACATCAAGGCAAAGTTAACATGCACTTGGTTAAACTAACCTCAAACGGACATGTAGATGTAATACACTTGGAAGAGTTATTAAAAAATAATACCAACGTTTTAGTTAGTTTAATGCACAGCAACAACGAGTTGGGCAACATGATTGATTTGGAAGAAATAGGTAATTTATGCAAAACATATAATGCCTTGTTTCATTGCGATACCGTTCAAACAGTTGGTCATCAATCCATAGACTTAAGTAAATTAAATATCCATTTTATAGCAGCTGGTGCACATAAATTTAACGGTCCCAAAGGTGTTGGATTTATATACATTAACAGCAATGTAAAGTTGCATCCATTTATTACAGGTGGTGCACAAGAGCGTAACATGCGTGGCGGTACAGAAAATGTGTATGGCATTATTGGATTGGCAAAGGCGCTAGAGTTGAGCATTGCCCACATGGATGAAGACAAAAAGCGCTTGCAAGAATTAAAAAACTATTTTATTGCTCAGTTAAAAGCAAATATTCCGGGTGTTGAATTTAATGGTGATGCAGAAGGTCGTTCTGCTTATACAGTTTTAAATGTATCATTCCCACCTAGTCCGGTTGGCGAAATGTTATTATTTAAATTAGATATTGATGGTATTTGTGCATCAGGCGGAAGCGCATGCAGCAGTGGAAGTGATGTAGGTTCGCATGTGTTAAAAGCTATTGGTGCAAGTAAAGACCGAGCAGCGGTACGTTTTTCTTTTGGCGGTGGTAATACAATAGAGCAAGTAGATTATGTGATTGAAAGATTGAAAATTATGCTGAAGCTAGGCGATGCTGTAAACGCATAACAACAAATAAATCCTAATAACATGAAAACTAAACTTGTATTCTTAATTTTATTTTTTCCTATTTATTTAATTGCTCAAACCGACACTGCTGCATTACCTAAACCCTCATCAAAATGGAAAACAACCTTTCAAACGGGTTTAAATATAACCCAAGCCAGCTATAGTGGAAATTGGAAAGCGGGGGGAATTAACTCCATTTCGTTAGGTACTTTTTTAAATGCAAAAGCAGTTCGCAAAACAGAACACAATGAGTGGACTAACGATTTGCAATTGTTGTATGGTACTGTAAAAAACGAAGGTCAGGACATTAGAAAAAATGCCGATCGAATATTTTTCGATTCAAAGTTCTCGCATAAAATATCAAAAAATTGGAACCTATTTGCTTCTGTCAATTTCATGAGTCAGTTTGATGCTGGTTTTGAATATACTTTGGTAAATGGTGCCGAGAGATCAAAACGTATTTCTGCATTTTTAGCTCCTGGTTATTTAACAGAAGCACTTGGTTTTGAATATAAGCCAGTGAAATATTTTAGCGCTCAATTTGGTTTAGGCGCCTTGCGTCAGTCATTCGTAACTGATCAGTCGTTATATAATAATTACGATTCAACGGCAAAAGAGTTTAATGAATTGTATGGTGTAAAACGAGGAGAAAACATGCGCAACCAAGTTATTTTTCAAACGGTTTTAACCTTTGATAAAGAGGTGATGAAAAACGTAAATATAAAAGCGCGTTACATGGGCTTGCTTGATTATAACCGATTAGATAGTAAATACATAGTTAGCCGTTTAGATGTGAGTATTACTGCTAAAGTTAATAAATATATCAGCACTAACTTAAATGGTGTATTGTTATACGATTTTGATCAAGATAAAGATGTACAATACTCTCAAGTGATATCTTTAGGTGTTTTGTACACATTTGGAAATACCAAATAGAATCAGAATGATGTCAATTTTATAGAGGTTGTAAAATACAACCTCTTTTTTTGTACAATACACAATGCGCGGATATTACGCCATTTCATCGCTTGCTCATATATAGATTGATAAATCACTGTTGTTGCGAAATCAGCTTGTGTGTTGCGAACATCACTCGTATTTTATGTTACATCCTTCTTACCTTTTTACAAAGCCTCTTTTTTGTTGATATTTACACATAAGGCATAGGGTTATTTGTTGTACTTTTACCACGTGAATTATTTAGATCAATTAAATGAACCGCAGCGTGCGGCTGTGCAGCAAATAGATGGGCCTGTGATGATTGTAGCAGGAGCGGGTTCGGGCAAAACCAGGGTACTTACTTACCGTATAGCATACATGTTAGAACAAGGCGTTGATGCCTTTAATATTTTGGCTTTAACCTTTACCAATAAGGCCAGTAAAGAAATGCGTGAACGTATTGTAAGTGTGGTTGGTGCCGAAGCCAAAAACTTATGGATGGGTACTTTCCACAGTATTTTTGCACGTATTTTACGTATTGAAAGCGAGAAGGTTGGATATCAGCGTAATTTTACCATTTACGACAGTGATGATGCTAAAAGCCTTATAAAGTCTATTGTGGCCGAGATGAAGTTGGATGACAAAATGTACAAACCGGCACAAATTTTAGGACGTATTTCAGCAGCTAAAAATGCATTGATGAAAGCTGCTGCGTATAACGGAGATCCGGAAAATGCCGCTTTTGATGAAACCACAGGAAGACCACGTTTTGGTGCTATATATGCCACTTACGAGCAACGTTGTTTTAGGGCAGGTGCCATGGATTTTGATGATTTATTGATGAAAACACATGAGTTGTTGCATAATTATCCTGATGTGTTAAACAAATACCAACACATGTTTAAATACATTATGGTGGATGAGTTTCAGGATACCAACCATGCACAATATTCCATCATCAGAATGTTGGCCAATGTATACCAAAATATTGCAGTTGTAGGAGATGATGCCCAAAGTATTTACGCATTTCGTGGCGCTACCATCAAAAATATTTTAAACTTCCACAAAGATTTTCCGGATACCAAAGTGTTTAAGTTGGAAGAAAATTACCGCAGTACCAAAACCATTGTAAATGCGGCAAATTCTATCATCAAACAAAATAAAGAACAAATAGACAAGAAGGTTTTTACACAAAACGAATTGGGCGAACGCATACGTGTGTTCCGTGCGTTAACTGATAATGAAGAAGGTAAGATGGTGGCATCAGCTATTTTTCAGGATAAAATGAACCAACACCTGAACAATAAAGATTTTGCCATTTTATACCGAACCAACGCTCAAAGCCGTAGTTTGGAGGAGTCTTTACGTAAGATGAATATTCCGTATAAAATTTATGGCGGCTTATCTTTTTATCAGCGAAAAGAAATTAAAGATTTATTGGCTTACTTCCGTGTTATCATCAACCCAAGCGATGAAGAAGCTTTAAAACGTATCATCAATTACCCTACCCGTGGTATAGGTAAAACTACACTCGACCAATTGGCTATACTTGCTGCTGAGCATAACAAATCGTGGTTCGAGATTATGGAAAACGCTCATTATTTTGGCTTAAAATCGGCCAATTTATTAACCGATTTTGTGTTGATGATTCGCAGTTTTCAAACCATGATAGCTAAACCGGCATACGAAATTGCCATGCATGTAGCCAAACAAACCGGTTTGTTAAAATCGTTGTACGATGACAAAACCGTGGAAGGTATTGCACGCTACGAAAACATTGAAGAATTAATAAACGGTATAAAAGAGTTTAGTATTGAAGAAGTAGCCGATGATGATGCCGTGCTGCGTGGCAATACATTGCCCGATTATATGCAAGACATTGCTTTATTAACCGATGCCGATAGGGAAGGCGAAGACGACAATGATAAAGTGGTGATGATGACCATACACGGCAGTAAAGGATTGGAGTTTACCAACGTGCACATTGTTGGTTTAGAAGAAAATTTATTTCCATCTCAACTCAGTTTAAATAGCCGACAAGAATTGGAAGAAGAAAGGCGTTTGTTTTATGTGGCTTTAACCCGTGCAGAGAAAAAGCTTACCTTATCATTTGCCACATCAAGGTTTAAATTTGGCTCTATGATTAATTGTGAGCCAAGTAGGTTTTTGCAAGAAATAGACCCGCAATATTTAATTGTTGAAGGGTTATACAACAACAACCAACCTGCATCAGAACAACGTAAACCATATCAAATGAGCAGTTACACTAAAAAGGCAACTGCATCAACCCAAGGCAATAAACCTGCGGCTGCACAGCCAACGGTTACTGTTCCTAAAAACTTTAAACCTATAAACAAAGCGGTATCGCAACCGGCATCTATCGACCCTGATTTTATAGGTGATGATACTTCGCTGTTGGCCGTAGGTATGAATGTGGAGCATCAACGTTTTGGTAAAGGTGTGGTAATTGGCATGGATGGGGCAGGGGATAACCGCAAAGCACAAATAGATTTTGGCGCACAAGGCAAAAAAATGTTGGTGCTTAAGTTTGCTAAACTTAAAATTAACGCGTAGTTATTTGTGGTGAGTTAAGCCCCAGATAAGTTTTGGTGAAATTTTTTACCGCAGAGTTTCCGAATGGTCGGAAGGAGATTGTTTCGTAACAAAAAGAAGTGAAGTTATTGATATGCAAGAATATTAACTTGCAGCATAAGGTGATAAACTATGAATTTTAAAGATTTAAACATTAACAACCCACTGCTAAAGGCATTGGAAGATTTGGAATACATACATCCAACTCCGGTGCAGGTAGAATCGTTTCCCGTTATCATGTCGGGGCGCGATGTGGTGGGTATAGCACAAACCGGTACGGGTAAAACCTTTGCTTATTTATTGCCCATTTTAAGGCAATTAAAATATTCGGAACAACGCCACCCGCGTGTGCTGATTATTGTGCCTACCCGCGAATTGGTTTTGCAGGTGTATGGTGAGGTTAATCGTTTAACCAAATACATGAGCATAAGGGCAGGAGCCATGTATGGTGGTGGCAACATCAACAAACAAAAAGCCATGGTTTTTGCCGGATTAGATGTGTTGGTTTCAACTCCCGGTCGATTAATAGATTTGGCCAGTATTGGTGCCATTAAACTTACCAGTATACAACGACTAGTGATTGATGAAGTGGATGAAATGTTGGAGCAAGAATTTAGGGCGCAGCTTAATTCCATCATGGATTATTTGCCGGCTAAACGACAAAATATTTTGTTTTCGGCAACACTTACCGAAGAGGTAGAAAAACTATTTACCGAGTTTTTTAATAACCCAATTAAAGTAGAGGTAGCACCACACGGAACTCCACTTGAAAAAATTATACAATTGGGTTATTATGTACCAAACTTTGGTACTAAAGTAAACTTACTTACCCATTTGCTTCAAACAGACAATACCTTAAATAAAG
>JBFYQC010000140.1:0-7688 GCA_041302975.1 Bacteroidota bacterium | reverse complement strand
CCAAATGGCAAAGTGCAAATAATCCTGCCTTTACGGGTGCAGTAGATATTGCAAATACAACAACTACATTAACTCCAACTGGTGTAACATCAACTACTTATTATAGAGCAGTTGTTACAAGTGGTGTTTGTACACCAGCAAACTCATCATCGGTATTAATAACTGTAAATCCAGCACCGGTTGGAGGTTCAGTTACTGGTACAGCAACAGTTTGTACAGGCTCATCACCAGGTATTTTAACCTTAAGCGGACATTCTGGTGCTATAGCTAATTGGCAAAGTAACAGTGGAAGTGGTTGGATTAACGTAGCAAATACAACAACAACATACAATCCGGGTAACTTAACAATAACAACTAGTTTTAGAGCAGTATTAACATCGGGAACATGTACACCTGATACATCGGTGGCTCATACCGTAACGGTAAGTCCTGTTAGTGTAGGTGGTACAGTTGCCGCAGATCAAAATATTTGCTCGGGTGATCCAGTATCAGCATTAAACTTAACAGGAAATATTGGTTCGGTAACTAAATGGCAAAGTGCAAATGATGTATTGTTTACAACACCAACAGACATTGCAAACACATCAACAACATACACACCAACAGGTGTAACCGCTACCACTTATTACCGAGCTGTGGTTACCAATGGAACATGCACACCTGTTAACTCATTATCAGCAATTGTCACAGTTGTTCCACCTTCTGTGGGTGGCGCAGTAAATAGCGACCAAACTATTTGTGCAGGTGGTACAGTAGCGCAATTAAGCTTAAGTGGCAATACAGGTAATGTTGTTAAATGGCAAAGTTCAACCGATGCGTTATTTACAACTCCAACAGACATTGCAAACACATTAACAACATATACTCCAACAGGTGTAACATCAAATACTTATTACCGTGCAGTAGTTCAAAATGGAAGTTGTACTGCAGCTAACTCATCATCTGCACTTATAACTGTTACTCCTGCAACAGTAGCAGGAGTTGTTTCTGGAACATCAGGTATATGTGCATCAGGTTCAGCTAATTTAACACTTTCTGGTAATGTAGGTAACGTAATAAAATGGCAAAGTGCTGTTGCACCATTTACAGTTTATAATGATATTACCAATACTACTACTTCATTAACATCAGGTAGTTTAACACAAACTACACGTTTCCGTGCAGTAGTTCAGAACGGAACTTGTACACCAGAAAATAGTAACGAATTTGATGTTACTGTAACCAATAGTGGAATTTGGCTTGGTACTGCAAGTACAAGCTGGAATAATGCAAGTAACTGGTGCGGTGGTGTTCCAACATCAACAACCAATGTTGTAATTCCTGCTGGAACTCCTAACAACCCTGTAATTGATGTGTTAACCGCATCGGTAAACAATATTACGGTAGATTTAGGAGCTACATTATCATTTAATGGTACAAGCAATAGTCTTGACATAAAAGGTAATTTAGTTGTTAATGGAACATTTAATACACTTGGAGGCCTTATCATCTTTAGTGGAACGGCTGCACAAAATGTTGCAGGTATTTCTTATGATGCATTGCGTATGAACGGAACTGGTGCAAAATCATTAACTAGTAATGCACAAATAACAGGTAACCTTAATTTAGTTTCAGGTAACTTACAATTAGGTAACTTTAACTTAGAAGTAGCAACTATTGCAACAGTAGTAGGAAGTGCTTCATCTTATGTGGTTACAAACGGAACAGGTTCATTCACAATAAATGGAATAGGATCTTCGGCAAGATTTTTTGCTGTTGGTACTCCATTGTCTTACACGCCATTATTAATAGCTAATAATGGAACTGTAGATAATATTTCAGTTAAAGTTTCAGATGGTATTTTTAATTCATATACCGGAGATGTAGGCACGGGTGCTCCAATTTCTGCTAATGTTGTTAACAAATCGTTTGTTGTTAACGAAGCTACGGCAGGAGGGTCATCATTAGACATTACATTTACCTGGAATGGTAGTGATGAGTTAGTTATGAATAGGGCACAAACAATTGTTGGTAGATTTAACGGGGGTGTTTGGAGTAATATTTCGGGTGCAGCCGCAGCCGCATCTGGACCAAATCCTTACAACTTTAGTGTAACAGGTTTAACCAATTTAGGTGTTTTAGGTGTAGGTGATATAACAAGCCCATTACCGGTTAAACTAATCGCATTTACTGCTAAATTAGTAAAAGGAACAACTAAGTTAACCTGGACAACTGCCTCTGAAATTAATAACAATTACTTTGATATTGAGCGTTCAGTTGATGGACATCAATTTGTTAAAGTTGGCACTTTAAAAGCTAAAGGCAACAGCAACAGCAGAGCAGATTATGCATTTGTTGATGTAAGTTCACCTGAGGCATTGAAAAATGCCAATGTGTTGTATTATCGCTTAAAACAAGTTGATATTAGTGGTAAAAGCGAATACAGCAATGTATTATCAGTTAGCCAGTTCGAAAACGCCATGTTTGAGGTAATTGCTACTGTGCCTAATCCGTTTAATGATATTACTGAGATTAGTTACAAAACAAGTAACATAAGCCCAGTTGATGTTCAAATTACTGACGCGTTTGGCAAGTTGATTAAAACGGAAACAATAATGCCTATTATTGGTGCTAATAACTACAAGCTTCAGCTTGATGATTTGAATGCCTCAGGAGTGTATTTTATTAAAATTACGCAAGACGGCAGATCAAGAGTGGTTAAAGCCATCAAGAAATAATCAATATAAAATGATATAAAAAAGCAGGCCACGAGCCTGCTTTTTTTGTTTTAAAAGATTTTAACAATTGACCTTGTATGTTTACTAATATACAGTAATGTTGTTTTGAATCTATTATTGATAGATAAATATTTATAAAACAGGTGGTTATATTGTGCTTTAAAATCCTTTATATGCGCACAGATATAAGGCCTAACCTTATCCACAAAACAGGTAATTTATGTGGGTATTTTACAACTCAAATCAAGCAATTAAAACGTATTTTGCCACGTATTTTAAATTAATATTAAGATGCGGCCAATAACAAACGTTTAGGCATAAAAACCAAAGCATTAAAATTACAACATATACGCATGGCTGAAGACAGAATTATTACTATTAACATTGAAGATGAAATGAAAACGGCTTACATCGATTATTCGATGTCAGTTATTGTTTCTCGCGCATTACCCGATGTACGTGACGGTTTAAAACCTGTTCATCGTAGGGTACTTTATGGTATGACAGAGTTAGGTTTAGCATCTAATCGACCGTACAAAAAATCTGCGCGTATTGTAGGGGAGGTTCTAGGTAAATTTCACCCACATGGTGATAGTTCGGTTTATGATGCTATGGTGCGTATGGCTCAGGAGTGGAGCATGCGTTACATGTTAGTTGATGGCCAAGGTAACTTTGGATCTGTAGATGGTGATATGCCTGCTGCAATGCGTTATACCGAGGCTCGTTTCCGTAAAATGGCTGAAGAGCTTTTAGTTGATATTGACAAAAACACAGTTGATTTTAAACCCAACTTTGACGATAGTTTACAAGAGCCAACCGTTTTGCCAGCTAAGGTTCCTAACTTATTAATAAATGGTGCCAGCGGTATTGCCGTGGGTATGGCAACCAATATGCCACCGCACAATCTTACCGAGGTTATTGATGGTGTGGTTGCATTTATTGACAATAAAGACATTGAGATTGCTGAGTTAATGAAGCATGTGAAAGCACCTGATTTTCCAACTGGTGGTACCATTTATGGTTATGCGGGTGTTAAAGAAGCTTTTGAAACAGGCAGAGGACGTATCATGATGCGTGCCAAAGCCATTTTTGAAACTAGTAAAACAGGCAAAGAACAAATTGTAGTAAATGAAATTCCTTACCAAGTTAATAAGGCATCTTTAATTGAACGTGCTGCTGAATTGGTAAACGAAAAAGTAATTGAAGGCATTAGTGATATTCGTGATGAATCGGATAGAGAGGGTATGCGTATTGTGTTTGATTTAAAACGCGATGCTGTGCCTAATGTCATTCTAAATCAGTTATACAAACACACCTCATTACAAACTTCGTTTAATGTAAATAATGTAGCACTTGTAAAAGGTAGACCCGAAATGCTTAATCTAAAAGATTTGATTAAGTATTATGTTGAACATCGCCATGAGGTTGTTGTACGCAGAACCAAGTACGAATTAGAGGAAGCCCAAAAACGTGCACATATTTTAGAGGGTTTATTAATAGCTATTGATAACCTTGACGCAGTAATCAAAATTATTCGCGAAGCAGTTAGTCCAGATGAGGCGCGTACTCAGTTAATGGCTAACTTTAAGCTTTCTGAAATTCAATCGAAAGCTATTTTGGATATGCGTTTACGTGCCTTAACCGGACTAGAACGTGATAAGTTAAAAGACGAATACGCTGAGTTGATGAAGTTGATTACTTATTTACAATCAATTTTAGATGATGAAACATTACGTATGAAAATCATTAAAGATGAACTTCTTGAAATGAAGGAGAAATACGGAGATGAGCGTAGAACAAATATTATTTATGCTGGCAACGAAATGAGTATGGAAGACTTAATTCCGAATGACGATGTGGTAATTACCATTTCGCACTTGGGTTATGTAAAACGTACTCTTTTAAGCGAATACCGTACACAAAACCGTGGTGGACGTGGTTCTCGTGGTGTATCTAAACGTGATGAGGATTTTGTTGAACACGTATTAATGGCTACTAACCATAATTACTTACTATTCTTTACCAACCAGGGTAAGTGTTATTGGTTAAAAGTTTGGGAAATACCTGAAGGGGATAAAACATCAAAAGGCCGTGCTATCCAAAACTTAATTAACATTAGCAGCGAAGAAAAAGTGATGGCATACTTAAACGTGAAAACTTTAAGCGATGAAGAATATATTAAAAACACCAATGTGGTAATGTGTACCGAACAAGGTACCATCAAAAAAACCACATTGGAAGCATATTCTCGTCCACGTGCAAATGGCGTAAATGCCATTAATGTGCGTGAAGGTGATATGTTGGTAGAGGCACGTTTAACCAACGGTACCTGCGAAATGATTATTGCAAGTCGTGAAGGTAAAGCCATTCGTTTTAACGAAAGCAGTGTTCGTCCAATGGGACGTACCGCAACAGGTGTGCGTGCAATTCGTTTGGCCGAAGGCGATACCGTAATTGGAATGATTGCCATTGAAGATCCTAAACTAACCAATGCGTTAGTTGTATCTGAAAATGGTTTGGGTAAACGAAGTGAAGTAGAAGATTACCGAATAACCAATCGCGGTGGTAAAGGTGTAATGGCTATGAACGTAACGGATAAAACCGGTAAGTTAGTTGCGATTAAAGAGGTTGACGACACCAACGACATCATGATTATGACCAAAAAAGGTATAACCATTCGTTTAAGTGTAAAAGATTTACGCGTTTTGGGGCGTGTTACACAAGGTGTACGTTTAATTAATATTGATGACAAAGATGCTATTGCATCTGTTGCCAAAATTAATTACGTTGAAGAGCCAGAAGAATTTACAGAAGGCGAATTAGGCGAGGATGGATTGCCTATAACTCCTTCGGTTGATGTTACACCAACCAACATTGATAACATTGTTGATCGTGCCATGCAAGATGCCGAAGACCAAGCCAACGAAGAAAAAGGTGAGGAAACACCAACGGATAATGACGATACCAAAGAATAATTGGTAGGAATATCACTTATAAAAAACGCCCCAACTCAATATTGAGTTGGGGCGTTTTATTTACACACTAAACAATATATTATTGTTTAAAATATAAGCGTTACTAATTAATGAGTTCTTTAGCTGCTTCTAAAACTTTTTCTGATGGATTTTCGCCATGTAACATGCGTGCAATTTCGCCCACACGTTCTTCTTTACTCAAGGTTTTGATATAAGTTTGGGTAGTATCTTTACTGTTGTTTTTGTAAACCAATAAATGGGTATCTGCTTTGCCTGCAATTTGTGGTAAATGGGTTATGGCAATTACTTGGTGTTTGGCTGCATGTTGTTTCATTACATTGCTTACCTTCATGGCTGCCTCACCACTTATTCCGGTATCGATTTCATCAAACACAATGGTAGGTAAGGCCACTTTATCACTAATTAACGATTTTATACATAACATTAATCGGCTTAACTCACCACCACTGGCCACTTTATTAATGGGTTGAAAGCTTGATCCTTTGTTGGCAGCAAACAACAATTCAATTTGATCTATTCCATTGGTGTTAAATGTTTCGTTTAAAACATGCTGACTAATTTTGATGTGTGCATCTGGCATTTGCACCTGCACCAATAATTCGTTTACGCGGTTTTCTATTTGAGGTATGGCTTTGCTACGCTTATCACTAAGCTGTTTGGCTTGTTTACTAATGTGTTGTTTTAAGTCGTTTAATGTTTTTTGCTTGTTTACAATTTCATCAGTTAACGAACCTATGTTGCTCAACTTTTCTTCTACTTCGTTTTTAAATGCAATTAACTCTGCATTATTGGTTACGCGGTGTTTCTTTTGTAAATTAAATATAAGTTGCAAACGGGCATCAATACGCTCTAACTCGCTGGGGTTAGCCTGAGTTTGTTCTGCAATACTTTCTAATTCGGCTGCAATGTCTTTCAATTCAATCATTGACGAGTCGATTCTTTTTAACAAATCTTGCAAACCTAAATGGTGTTTAGAACCGTTGTTTAAGTTTGCTTTTATTTCACGTAAAACTTCAATTACACCTTGTTCATCAGCATTTAAAGCACTAAAAGCAACTCCGGCACTTTGCTGGATGGTTTCGGCATTACTTAAAATCTCTAATTGTTTTTCAAGTTCTTCTTGCTCGTTAGGTAAAGGATTTGCTTCGTTTAATTCGTTTAAAATAAACTGCAAATAATCTTCGTCTGTTTTGGCTTTGGATTCGCGTTCTATCAGCTCAGCAAGTATTTTTTCAGTTTGTTTGTATTGTTTGTAGCTTTGTTTGTATTGCTCTAAATCGGGGTTGTTATCCGCAATGGCATCAACAATACTTAATTGAAAATCGCTGTTATTTAAATCTAAAGTCTGGTGCTGACTTACAATATCAACCAATTGGGATCCTAAATCTTTAAGTTGATTTAAGTTTACGGGGGTATCGTTTATAAACGCACGGCTTTTACCATTGGGTGCAATTTCTCTGCGTAAAATACAAGTGTTATCGTAGTCTAATTCGTTTTGGTCGAAATAAGATTTTATGCTGTATGTACTTACATCAAACACGCCTTCAATTACGCATTTATCATCTGCGTTCATCAACGATTTGGTATCGGCACGTTCGCCCAATATCAAACCCAACGCTCCCATTAGTATAGATTTACCCGCACCAGTTTCTCCGGTAATAATATTTAATTTATTATTAAATGCAATATCAACTTCTTTGATAATAGCGTAGTTGCGTATGTGTAATTCCTTGAGCATATAATGGCCAAAAATAGGAGAGTGTAAGCAAAGTTTTGCTACTTAATTTTCAACAACAATTTAAGTAAATAAATGATAATTATTTTGTAATCCTTAACAAGATAAACACCATGATATTAACCTAATAATATTGGGTTAACTTCTTATTTTTTCGTACTTATTAATATTGGCCACGTTTATTTCATTTAGCAAATCAATGGCTTTTGATTTTTCGGTAGGAGTTGCTCCTTTGTAAAT
>JBFYQC010000139.1:0-48209 GCA_041302975.1 Bacteroidota bacterium | reverse complement strand
AGTTGCTTTGATGGTATAAATTCCGTTTGGTAGCGTATTGATATCCATATCGGCAAAATTGCTGTTAATAGCTTTTGTTAATACTGCTTGACCTAAAGCATTGTAGATTGTTACCTCTTGAATAGCTTTGGTTGAAGTTATTGTAAAAGATTTATTTGTAGGATTAGGAAAAACACCTACTTGTTCTGATTTAGCAGAAGCTAAACCTGTTTGCATTTTTTTGCTAAACAATACATTATCTATATAAACAATTGAAGTTCCTGAAGGCACACTAGCAAACACCAATTGTGCAATGTTTGATTTTGAGGTTAATCCAGTAAAATCAGTAAGAGACACAGCAACGTGATTCCATGCGTTTAAAGTTGGGGTTAAATTTAGTTCATGCTCTTTGTCATCTCCACCGCCAAATGCACCATCAGCACCAAAATCAACTAATTTGTATTTAAATGTAGTTGAGTTAGGTGTCCATAAATCAAACTCAAATGAATCCATGGTGGTTACATTTATTTGGTTTGCTACTGTTTCTATTCCAACAAAATCTAAAGCTGAATATTTTTTTACATCGTTTGTTCCAATTTGAATATCATTAAGTGTAGCAGCAGACCATGATGTTCTCCATGTATCAACATTAACATTGGTATACGCATTACTAAATAATGAAATTACATCGGCTGCTAATTTAGTTGGTGTTGGCGCAGCAACAGTTGGTTCAGCATAAACCGGTGCTTTAGTAAACATTACGTTGTCAATGTAAGCAATAGAAGTACCTGAAGGCACACTTGCAAAAATTAATTGTGCGATATTAGCTTTGGTGGTAAGGCCGGTAAAGTTTGCAATTGGTACAGCGATGTGATTCCATCCATTCAACGTTGGCGTAACAGATAGTTCATGGTCTTTGTCATCTCCACCACCAAATGCACCATTAGGTCCAAAATCAACTAATTTAAATTTAAATGTTGTAGAGTTTGGTGTCCATAAATCAAATTCGAATAGGTCCATAGCAGTAATATTGATTTGGTTTTGTACCATCTCAATACCAACAAAGTCTAATCCTGAGTATTTTTTTACATCATTAGATGCTACTTGCATATCTGTAAGTGTAGCAGCAGACCATGAAGTTCTCCATGTATCAACAGTTACGTTGTTGTATGCGTTGCTAAATAATGAGATTACATCAGCAGCTGGCTTAGTTGGTGTTGGAGCAGCAACGGTTGGTTCAGGTAAAGCATTACCAGCAGAGAATGTAATGTTATCAAAGTAGGCAACTACATTTGTTGTTCTTCCTGATAAATTAAAGTCTGGGAAAATAGCAATTTGGCTGATACCTGTTGAAGATGGCTCACCAATTTTTCCAGAGAAGTCGAAGGTCAATTCTTCCCACTCGTTTACTTTGGTGTTGGCCACTTTAATCTCGCCTGAAGATGCGTTACTATCTGTTACGAACTTGATTCCAACATCGCTGATAACCGATTTGTAAACCATAATTTTTACAATTGAATTTGATGCAGTTAAAGTAAACCTACCTATATCGCCTTTCAATGACTCGCAACCCGCCCATGGCCTTCCAGCTTGCAAAGCAGTGAATTTAGCAACTTTGGCAGATGTGTTAGGAGCCAAGGCACTTGGATTGTTTACTACTTCTAAAGTTGGATTAGAGTCATTCTCAAATGTTGTCCAGGTCCAGCTTGCACCTTGCCCGCCCAATTCAAAGTTAATTGGTGCGTTTTGTGAATATCCTAAACCAAAAGTAAGTAAGGATAAACTAAGAGTAATAATTTTTTTCATGTTTAGATTTATTAGTGTTTGTAGTTGCAATATCGTAAAAAAACACTTAAAGTAAATAATACTATAAGTATTTTTTAAAATGATGTTTCTACATTTTATTTGTATAATGAAAATAGCAAATCCTTACTACATATCTGATTATAAAAGACCATTGATGGATCACTTTGTTTTTGGCTTATCGGTTGATTGTGTGGTTTTTGGGTATCATGAAGGCGAAATAAAAGTATTACTAATACAGAGAGAAGCAGAGCCATATAGGGGGCATTGGGCTTTAATTGGCGACCTTGTAGAGCCAGAACAAAACTTGCGAGATGCTGCCAACAATGTGTTGGAGAAACTCACAGGATTACAAGATATCTATATGAAACAATTTTTTACTTTTGGTAGTGTAGATAGGCATCCTTTAGGTAGGGTAGTAACTGTGGGCTATTTTTCATTGGTAAAAAGTATCAGTTACCATCCAATTGCCTCTTCTTGGGCAAAATCTGCTGAGTGGTTTAATATTAACGATTTACCAGAATTGGCTTTTGACCACCAAGAAATTTTATTAAAAGGTATTGAAACCTTAAAAGATGAAGTAAGACACAAGCCAATTGGATTTGAGTTACTACCAAGTAAATTTACTCTTTTAGATCTTCAGTTGTTATATGAAGCGTTGTTGGGTTATAAGTTTGATAAATCTAATTTCAGGAAAAAAATTCTTGAAATGAACATCTTAAAACCACTCAATGAGTTAAAAGATAATGTATCACACAGGCCAGCTAAACTTTTTAAGTTTGATGAGAAGCGATATAGACAACTGGAAAAGAATGGTTTCTCATTCGGTCTTTAGATATTCTCGCTAATAGCCTACAGGAATTTATTGGTGAATTTGTTTCTGCTCTGTTAATCACGTGCTCAAGTTATTTCTTGCTACTTTTTATTTACAGTAATTCATCTTTCGAACTTGAACATACAAGCGTATTGCTGATATCTTTTTTTGAGTACAATTAGTTAATACTTCGCTTTCTCTCGATTAGTTTTTGTTTTATTTCTTTGGCTTTTTCTTCAGTAAGATCATAATTCCACATCACCCATAATGCAGTTAATGTTCCTAAAATTGGCACCCCCGAGAAAAATAATCTTAAACCGTTAACAGCACCCTCTGGTTGTGTAGGAGCTCCTGCCTTAAACGCAACAGCCGACATAATTACACCGGTTAATAATCCGGCTATGGCAAAACCAAACTTTACCATCCACCAATAAATTGCACCAAAAACACCTTCACGTCTTTTTCCCGATTCTAATTCATCCATATCACAAACATCCGCAGTCATCGACATCATTAAAGTAAATAAACTACCTATGCCAAATGAGAAAAATGGTAAAGCAAACAGAAACATATATGGCTTACCTGGTATAAATAAAAACCATAACAATATGTATCCAATAATGGAGATTCCTTGACAAATTAAGAAGGCAGTTTTTTTCTCCAATTTTTTACCCATCCAGGCTACAATTGGAATAACTATAAAAGTTGTAGCCAATGCCCCTCCACATCCAAATAATGTTGGCCAAATTCCGGCAGCAGCTGTATCTCCATTAAATAGGTAATACACAACAATAAAAAAGGTAAAGCCGGCTACTGTGTTAAAAGCATTATAAATAAGAAAAGTTGCGATGCATAGTTTTTTAAATGCTTTATTAGCAAATGCTTCTTTGAAACTAATTATAATCTGTTTTAAACTTCCACCAATAGTTTTATAGGTAAGTGGTTGCAATGCCTCCTCAAATTGGGTTGATTTACTTTTGATAAAAATTGCGGGAACCATGGCCAATAGCATAAATATGCTTCCTATCCAAATGGCCAATGTTCTTGTTGCGGTATCTGCATTTGGAAACCATGTTGTATCATACATAATTACCCAAAACCAAGGTGCAATTACCCATGCAAATTGACCAATCCATTGCGAGATAGCCATGATGCTGGTGCGTTCATGAAAATCATCACTCATTTCATAACCCATAGCTACATAGGGTACACTAAAAATGGATAGTCCGATATGAAAGATGAGCGAAAAGGTAAGGAAGAAAACGAAATTGTACATAACACTGTCTTCTCTATACAATTGCCACATGATTATAAATGCAATACCCATAATTATTGAACCCACAAACACATATTGCCTCCTTCTGCCCCAAACAGATTTTGTGTTATCAGATATGAATCCCATTATTGGATCAAAAAACGCATCTACTATTCTGGGAACAAAAAACAATATACCCCACATCCATGAGGGCATACCTAAGTTTTCTACCAATACAACCATAAATATTCCTAATGCTGCCGGAAACATTTGATTGGCAAGCATTCCTATTCCGAAGGCAATTTTTTGACCTAATGGAACTTTGTTTGATAATTCTTGATTGTACATATTTATATGTTTTTAGTTATGATGATTGTTTGTAAAGCCTTCGCATCAATAGTAATTTGATTCGATTTATTATTTAATTGAATAGAAATATTATAGGGTTCATTAGTTGGATTAAATAATGCTACAACAATACTTCCATCCGGATTTTGTACTGCCGTAGTTATCACTTTTTGATGATTGATTTCGCAACTAATTCTAATTGCATCAGGCCGCATAAATTTACTAAAGTGAGCCATTACATAATACAATGGCGTATAGTATACTTCATCTTTCTCGGTATCTACAATAATTGGTGCTATGCACCAATTTTTAAACCAATTTGGACCGCCTTGTTTGTTAAGCACCATGTTCCAGTCAACCCAACCATTAACATGATGATTTAAACAACCAATGATATCTGTTGCATACCTATTAACAGGTGCATATTTAGGGTGTAAGTATTTCTCTTTCTCGCTTGCCCAATCCCAACCCCAATCTGTAGCTTCATTCTTCCAATACCATTTATCTTCTCGCCATTTTGGAACTTCAGAATCAATACAACTTTCAGTTTCGATAATGAACTTATTGGGGGCTTTATTGTGCGTATAATCTAATGCTTCCGAAAAATAATCGTAGGTGCTTTCGTACCAGTGTATGGCTGTGCCTGCAAAATACGCACTCGATTTTTCATCTCTATACATCTCATCTACCCACTCTTTTAGTCCGGCTCGGTTTTGATCATATCCTAATACACGCAAATTACCCCAGCCATTGTTAGCTAATGTTGGGCCTAAATGGTTTTGAACAAAGTCAGTCATTTCTTTTGGAGAAAATAACATGCTTTCCCAATTGTTGCCATTTCCATGTGGTTCGTTAACTACCGTGATGCCCCAAATATCAATACCTTCTTCTTTGTATGCAGATAAATACTTTGTAAAGTAACGCGCATATGCATCATTATACCTTGGTAGTAACTTACCTCCAACATAACTGTTGTTATCCTTCATCCAAGGTGGAGCTGTCCAAGGTGAGGCAATGATGTTGAAACCAGTTTTTGAAATATGCTTAGCTGCTAAAATCATCGGTATCAAATCACTTTTGTCATCTTCAATAGTGAAATGAGTTAAGGCAGTATCATGCTCTATTTTGGCGTAGGTGTAGTTCTTCAGCGAAAAATCGCAAGAAGCGATATGCGTTCTAGTTAACGAATAGTTTGCCCCTGCTTCACTGAAATAAGCATCGAGTATTTGCTTTTTATTCTTGGTACTTAATTTATTTAGAAGAGAAGCAGAAGCTTCTGTAAACGACCCACCGAAACCTAAAATTTTTTGATACCTTTCCTCCGGATTTATCAGAATGGTAAGTGTTTTGTCAGCAGGTTTAAAATCGGTAACCTTAGTTAATGCATTTCCTTTTTCTGAAGTTTCATAAACTTCTACCGTCATTTTTTTAGTATGCTTACATTGGATAGAAAGAACACAAATCGCACCCAGTAATATGTAGTAAAAGAAATAGATTTTTTGCTTCATCTTCTTCATGGATTATTTAATTATGCTCCGGTAGTTGAACCGTTTTTAAGAGCTCATTTACTTTACCATTATACGTTTTTACAATTGGTTTTCCGTTTCTTGTAAGAGCGTTAAACGCTCCTACATCAACCTTATTCCAAAGGGCATATTTAGCTTTGCCATCTATAGTAAACAATCCGAAATGATTTTCCGATCCCTCAGGATTATTAGCATCCTTCCACTGCTCATCAAACGCCTCGAAATAAAAACAAGTAATGTTTTCTTTTTTTGTCCAGTCTTTAATGAGTTGGTAATACCTAGCCGACTTGTATTCATCACAAGCTTTAGAACCCTCATTCCCATAAAAACCATCTGAACTAGATGCCCAACCGGTTTCACCAATGTGTATGGGTTTATTAACTCCAATTGATTTCATGTATTGTGTAACACTCCAATATTGTTTTTGGGCATATGCCAATGAACGCAGCATCAAGGTGTCTAGTTGTTTTTGTTCACTCCATTGTTTTTCTGCTTTATTTAACTTCCAAAACTCAGGATTGTAATGGGTGTCGTGCATAGGGTACGTGTGTATAGAAACATAATCTACCGCATGATACAATTTAACTAAATCGGCCACATGGTATGAAGTATCGCCACCTCCCCACGAAGCAAAATTATCTGAAGAGGTAATCCATACATCTTGTGGTAATGACTTTTCTTTTTTTAGGCCCTGTAAGTAATTTACCCATTTTAAAATAACACCAGGCGATACATGATAATTTGTTGCCCACTTTACCATGGCTTCGTTACCCACCGATATAATTTTTATAATGTGCGGATACTGATTTGTTAACTCAACTGCTCTTGCAATTTCGGCAGCGTTTGCTGGTTCATCTTCCTTTTCATGATTTGGAGTATTGGTCCAAGCTTGCTCACAATTAATCCATGCACCGAGCATCATATACATTTCCATGCTTGGGTTTTCTTGTTGTAGTAAAGTTAACGCTTGTAAAATAGTACGTACTTCATCATACTTGGTATTGTAGGTACGTATAACTTTAATGCCCATTGCATGAAGTATTTTAAGATCTTCTTTTACCTGTTCAATACTGGGTTGCGAATCTCGGGTAAGCTGGCGGTAACCACCGTAGCATATGGCTTGGTAATTCGAGTCGCCTAAAATTTGAGCTGCTGTTTTGTTGTTGGCTACCTGATTTACTTTTTCACTATTGGCTTGCGGCATACCACAAGAAGCTAATGCTACACATAGATAAATAATGAAACCATATTGTAACCAAAATTTAGGCATACTTTTATTTTAACATAGATGCGTTGATGAAAACATTGATTTTTTTAATTTCATCAGTACGGCTAAAGATGTGACTACTTATCTCTTTAGATAATTCATGTGAATGAACTTTATTGATACTACCATCTTTCATTTCAATTTCTAAATAGTTATCAGTTGATAAGCGATAAATAATGGGTACTTGGCAAATGGTAAAACAAAGTGAACCTGGCACAGGCGCAAAAGTTTTAAACTCCTTGTTGATGGTTACATAGCGGAACATACGTTCTTCTGTGGTAAACTCATCTTTACGAAGCAAGCAAGGATTAAAATACAAACATCCATCAGATACAAAAACACCGAGTTCACCAAACCTACTTAAAACATCTTCTTTTACTTGGCCTGTCATGCCAGGTTGTTGTGCCCCTCTGTTAGCCGGTGTGTGAGAATACGGATCGGTTGGAAATGCACCGTATAACAATGGTGATTTATGTACGCCAACTCCGGCATTAATTTCATAATAATGCGCCAATAGTTTACCAATCAACTCTGCATTTTCTCCTTTTTCGATGGCTTGTAAGCACACTTCTTGCACTGCTAATTGCAATTTAGATACCATGTGCCAGTATATAGAACCAAGTCCTTCGTAACCATAAAAAGTCCCCGAACGCCCGGTGAATGATTTGTGATCGAATACCGTTTCGAAAATATTTAGTATTAATTGCTTCTCTTGTTCAACCAATTCACCATAGGTGGTTACATCTAACTTAGCTAATGCATCACTTAAATCGGCTGCGTTTTTAAAGTTACCATTAAAGCGATATGTCCCGTTGCTATCTTGTTCAATAATTCGGGTATCATCTGCTGCAAGCATCCTATTTAATAAGACAGATTGCTGCACGGCTTCATTTGATATTTTATTCTTCTCTAAAAACTTTGGTAATGGTTTGTTTGGATACAACAAGTAACTGTATTGGTCTTGGCGGAAAAGCTTACTACTTTTCATGCTATCCAATAGGTTTAAACTTTCTTCCGGAGATAAATATCCTGAGCTTAAAACGGCCACCTGACCTTCTAACATTTCACTGAGGTGTGAAATTGCAACTTTATCATTACCTTCTACACTCATTAAATTGTAGGCATGATACATGTTGTCGTTACGCTTATTGGCATTAATGGTATGATCAATAAACGATAAACTTACTTTAATAAAATCTTTTATTCTTCGGTACGAAATGGTTCTTTTTTCGCCCCAAAACGAATGTTTGTAAATGTGCTCGCGATATTCACTTCCTGCTTCACCTAGGCTGTCTAAAATTGTTTTGCGTTGCTCATCTATAATTTCGCCATTTAGTAGTTCACTATGCTCATCAAATGTGGCATGAATCTTTTTAAAGAAAATGATTAACTCATTTGATAAGGCTACTCGTTCATCATTTGTTTGGTGAATGAGCTTATCAAAAAACACCAAAAATCTTCTGAGGTAATATAACGTTACCATAGAAACTCCATTACCAACAAGGGCATTATTGGCATCGTTCCACTCTGGGCGTTGCGTGTTCATCCAAATGCCACCACCCGGTATAAAGTTTCCGAGTTTTGATAAAACAGTAGCGAGTATTTTCTCAATAAAATTTACCGTATAAATATTTTCTTTTTGATCAACCAATAGTGTAGCATCTGCTCCAAGTATCTCCCGTTTTTTTCTGATTTCAGCATCCAGCTTTTCATCAAATGCAATGGTGTCTTTGGCATTTTTTAAGATGTCTTGATACTGCTTAATCTTATAAGGAACATTAGCATATACAAATACTTCATCACTAAATAAACTAATTAATTTACCAGGGTAATACCTTTCATTTAGTTCTAATAGTTTTAGTAAATAAATAATCTGGTGATCGCCCCAATAACCAATATACGACCAAGGATTATCGTGCTCAACTGTTTCCCAATCAAAGCCACTTTTAGTTAACCTGTATGGATTATATCCTTCAAACGTGGTTGCATTTAAAAACTTAAAAATCATACCACGAGTAAAGGCCGGAAATGAAATTGACAAGGCCTCCCAATTTTGAAAAATATCTCTCCAGTTACCTTCGTAATCTAAAACCTTGGAGTGATCTACTGCACTGCGTGTGTTAATAGAAAACTTGTTCCAAGGTCTGCTTGGATCACCGTGTCGTCTACTAAATTTTAGTGGTAAATACTCTGTACAAAGTCGTATGAAATGTTTATCAGTAATTTGCTTAGTAAGTTGTTCTAATTCAAAAATGCTAAAGGTTTCATTTAAGCCATCTAATAATTTTTTGTGAGTTTCGTATACGCTTTTATTGGCAGCAGCTATACAATTAATAAAATCCCATTTTTCTATTTGGTAGTTGTAATCAAATATACCACCACGCATGATGTTAAACAGGGTGTTCGAAAAATGGCGAGTATCTCTGTAAACATCATTGGATAGCTGAATACCGTCAGCAGATGCATTTAATTCTATAAGTCTTGTTGAACCTAATTCAATATCTTGTTCTACTTGTTGTTGTAAATTATTGTTGGTTTTTATCTCTTCAATAAGATGCACTACATCAGCCTGACTTTGGTTAACATCAGCAACAATCAACCACTTTTTTTTGTTATTTGGTTTTAGCGTAATTTGTTGATTAATGAAGTATGCGCCTCGTTCCGCTTTTACATCTTCTTCTTGTGTAATGGGTTGACCTTTTCTAAAAGCAGGAATTTGTAATGAAGATAAAAGATACTTAGGATTTTCGCATCCCAACGACCAAGCAATGTTGGCTTTTAACGATTCACTGGGTTCTGCTCTATCTACAATAATTGCACTAAGCGCAAAAATGCCCATACCCGAATCCACATCTAATTCATTGCGCTTATACGCATCAACCAAAATACTGGTAGCATTTTGTAAATCGCTGCCTACACCATCGGGCATAATGTTTTGTATTCCATCCAGCACATTGATGTGTAAGGTCTGATTGCCATTATTCTCCAAAGAAGATTTCCGTACAAAACCATAAATATTGCTTGAGTTCCACTCGTATCTAAAAGTTAGTGAAAAGTTGTGGTTGATTTCTTCGAAGATGATTTTATTACCTATGGCATTTTTATAAAGGTTTCTTGAGATGTGGTGTAAACCGGATTGACGTTCTGAGAAGGGTTCCCAAATATGTGTTTCTCCATCTTGGGTGATTTGAAATATAGATTTTGATCCGGTAATGTCGGATGATTCTGTAATTTTATCGGCAGTGTAATAAGGAAAAAGTGCATACTCTGCATTTTTACGTCCGGCAGTAACACCACCGTTACTTGCTATAAATAACCAATGGTTTGAATCACTAACCACACTCATAAAAAATGGGCGTATGGCGTCATGACTAGAAATACAAAAGAAGTTTTCTCCTTCAATTTTTAATCTTTTGATTTCTACTAAAGATTCTTGTTTATCTGTTTTTTGATTTAACATGATATGCTTGCTACTTCACTCATAATTTTGTGGATCTAACCACAAATTACTAATTAAACTTATGCGTTAGGCTTTATAATTGACAAATTACAATTGCTTGTACACCCTAACATAATCAACTGTCATTGTTCCAGGGAAAGGTGTATTATCATTTGGTGGTCCACCAAAATTTCCACCAACTGCAATGTTTAACAATAAGAAAAACGATTGATCAAAAACCCATTGGCCTGTTGCATTTGCTGGTGTAACTCTTTTATAAAGGTAGTTGTTTACAAAAAAATCAATTTTACTTTCGTTCCATTCTACTGCGTACACAAAAAAATCTGAATCGAAACGACCGTTTTGTAACGCATATATAGTACTCACGGCTTGTCCGCCCGAGTAACCCGGGCCATGAATTGTACCATAAGTAATGTTAGAGAATTTTCCTTTCTGTTCCATGATGTCTATTTCACCACAGGTTGGCCAACCAATGGTTCTGATATTGTTACCCAACATCCAAAATGCTGGCCACATACCCGTACCTGTAGGTGTTTTAATACGCGCTTCAATCTTACCATACTTTTGGGAAAATAATCCTTCGGTTTTTAATCGTGCCGAGGTATATCTGCCCGCATTATCTTTTAATGCTCTTATCACCAAATTTCCTTTACCGTCCAACATTACATTTTGGCGGTTATTGGTGTAGGTTTGAAGTTCGTTATTTCCCCATCCGTTTTGACCAGTACCTAAATCATATGTCCATTTTAATGCGTTTGGTGCAGTTCCCGAGTCGCCATCAAACTCATCACTCCACACCAACTCAAAATTACGCTCTGGTAAAGTTTGTATAGGATCTACTTCACAACCTGAAAGTGCAACAAGTGCAGTGGCTACGTATATTGTTTTATTTAAAAAATTCATTACTTCAATTTTTAATAGTTGATGCTAAATGAAGACTACTTGTAGAAATAAATATTATCAAGTATAAAGTTAGGACCACCTGTTATGATAATACCACCAATATTACCTTTTTGGTTAAGGATAGCTCCGTTAAGCGGAATATCAAAAGATTTCCAAACTCCAGCTTGAAAACCATTTAATGTGGTTCTTAAATCTTTATCATCACCCATTGGGTTACCTGTGTTTACGTCCGTTTCTATAGTTTTATTAGCCCCTATATCTCTTATTTGAATACCAATAGTGTTTGATGCATTTTCTACGTATGCATCTATATGAAGAAAACCTAAGGTTGATAAATCTATTGGGTTTTCGGTAAACATAATACCTGTGTAATTATTGTTGCTGTATTGTGCTACTTTACCTGTACCTGTTGTTATAATTTCGGTTACTGTAGTTGAACCGCCAAAGCCGGGGGTGAAATTACTTTGTGTAGCATCGGTGTAAGCATCACTAAAAATTGATTTTACATCAGCTGGTGGACGATTTGGTGTTGGTGCACTTACTAAATCTCCTTTACAATCGATAGTTAATTTGCCTTTTGCCGCAACGCCATTTACGCTAGCAGTAATATCTGTTATCCCAATTGCTAACGCGGTTACCACGCCATTGTCATCAACTTTTGCAACAGTAGGGTTAGAACTTGTGAATGTAAAATACGATGGAGAGGAAAGTACTTTTACATCTTGTCCTGTAACCAAATTAAATGTATTGCTTACACCTGTGATATTAATAGTAGAACCAATAAACGCCTTAACGGTGCTTTTGTTCCCATCCAAAATATTAGGAGTTGGAGTGCCTACATTACCCAGTTTTTCAAACTTTATTTCATCAAACCATAAAGCATAAGCAGAGCCATTGGTGCCTTGTGTTCCGGCTGCAAACCAAAATACCCCTCTTTCATTTGTAAGTTTAGATGGATCAGGAATTGGAATAATTACTTTAGACCAATTGGTACCCACATTTACATTTTGAATGGAAACCCTGTTTTTATCTCCAAGATAGTCGATCCCAAAACCTACATCACCCAATTGCACTCCAGTTGATGCTTTTACATAAAAAGTTAATGCATCATACCCTGTTAGGTTTCTGCCTGCGCCATCTACTCTAAAAATTGCTCCGGCATATGTTCCGGTTGGATCAGTATTGTTAGGCACATCTATTCTTACTGAGGCATTGCTTTCAAATCCTTCCTTTGTATCAACTGAAAATACATCTGGTTTTGCATCTGCAAATGGAAAATAAAAATTAGAGCCTAAACCGATAAAGTTATCTGTAAAAATTGCAGCAGTTGTTGCATAAGATGGTAATACGGCATCATCTGATAATTTTCTTTCGCATCCCCATTGAAGGATTACAGTGGCAGATACGAGAAACGTAATCTTAGTTCTTTTACCTAGAGTTTTCATGTTTTCTCTTATTAAGGTGGTACAGAATGTCGTTAGTTGTTAATATTTATTTGAATGTAGGTACGTATTTCCCACTCGTTTCCATTTGGAAATCCTATAGCATTAGGGTTAGGGACAAATTGACCTAAACTATTCATAGTCATAATTGGCGAGTATCTATTTGAGTATTTGTTTAAGGTACGGTAGGTTCCTCTAACACCAATTTTAGTTCCAGGCATCATAAACCAATCCGGTTTGCTTACCTCAAATGACCAATCTCCAATAAGCTGAAGAGGGAATGTTTGGTTAAAATCTCTATGGTAATCAAATGGTCCCCAATCATCAATTTTTGCAATTGTCATAAATTTCATTTTTCGATATACAGTTCGAATATCTATTCCATATCTTCTGATTGTTCTGTTATCACTGCCATTTGCTTGTCCATTGCCCAGATAAATGTTACTAATAAAACCCAATTCTGGATTTACTTTAGAAACCAACCTTGCATTAAATTCCCATAAGTCTTGAGCAGGTGCAGAGCCTGGAAAAACAAAAGTGGTACGGCCATTTCCAAGTATACCTATAGCAGCATCTTGAACAGTTGGAAGATGACGATATACAAACCCTGCACTCATGGCAAACTTTGCATCTTCCATTCTATCATTATCCCATTCATACATCCACGTAGCAGGAGTAGGATCATAGCTAACTAAAAGTTCGCCTGCCATTGTCTCTCTGTTTCCTCTTACCGAAAAAGGGTCATCTAAAATATTTCTTGGTCGAGCTGGTGCTAAAAAATTAGGTCCAATTGGCCCTACTAATGGTTTTTGATATAAAAAATTAGGTGCAATTTGAATTTTGCCTAAGTTGTAGGTAAATCCGGTAAGAGCGTTATACATATTCCCACTTCCTACATCTTTTAGCACCCAACCAGTAAAGGTTTTAGTTTGATCAACACCTCCATTAGCTACCAATCCCATATACGATGTAAGACCATACCAGTTTATTGCACCAATGGAATAAGTTAGTTTTAACTTCCCTCCCAAATTATCTGTGCTTTTTATTTTATCTTCATAAACAATATCGTTTTCTATCATCTGGAACGCTCTTCCGTTGAGTGGTTGGCCACCCCAAATTCCGCCTAAATTGAATGTGAATTTTTCCGTTTTTTTACCTAATACCAATGATAATCTTCTGGTTTTTGGAATTGGAACAGCAAATGAACTTTGCAGATTTGTTCGCTGAACAATATCCTCATGAAAAATTCCGGTAACATCAATACCTGCAATTTTTTTGCTATATTTTAATAGTAATGCAGGATTAGCTCCCCACCATAATTCTGGTCCAAAAGCAACTTTTAAACCGGTAAACTTTTTCTTTCCTTCAATTTCAAAACCAAATGGAGCATTGCCGTTATAGATATCGATATTTGGTCCATAATTAGCCTCAGGATATAACCCAAAAAAATCACCTTCGTACCCCCAATGGTAATGTCCTGTCCTGTAAAAACCTGTCAGTTTAAAATCTCTGGCATCCCAACTATAACTTGCCTTATACAATTGCACCCTATTGTTATCATTAATTTGTTGAGGGCCATTTGGTGTTGAAACGGTTATATTTCTTCCCCTATTTTCATAAAATATTTCATCAATTGGTTTTGTAGCTACATTTCCTAAAACATTAAATTGAACATTTGCCATTACATTAGGAGCGGGCCTTGCTGTTACCCCAATATTAAAGGATTCCATGTTATCAAAACCTTGGGCACTTGGATAGGTTGTTGGGTTAGAAGAATTAGCAACTTTAGGTGTTGTATTAAGACTTCCTCCGGTGTAATATGTATTAAAGTTAGCTTGTAAATTACTTAAGTACAACTTGCCCCTATCTTTAGACGCTAACATGGCTTTATCGCCTCTAGCTCTTAAACTAAAGTCGGCAATAGTAACACCGTTAAAAATTTGGTTAATAGAAGCTACCGTTTCGTTATATGGATTAATACGGTGTATATTTTGTAAGGCATAATATGCAGCTCGTGGATACAAATCATAAATACCACGCTCATTGGTTTGCCCCTTAGCACATATACCAAACCATTCTTCGTTCATGTTATTTTCGCCAAGTACAAAATCATTTTTGTATCCGCCATTCGACCAAGAAGCTGTAACATCATGCTCATCTAAATTTAAAGTTTGACCTGTTTTCCACCAGCCATCACTAAACTGAAAAGTAAATCCCCCAATACTGTTCTCGTGTTTACCAAGTCGTGCCGCATTTTCATATATCTCTTTCCAATTGCTTAGTAATACTTTTGTCTGGTATTCTTGGTCTTCTTTGTTTGCTAAGGTATTGTATGCATCAGCGCCAAACTCTGTTAATAGTATTGGCATGTTTAATTCTTTTTTTGCGCGTTCGTATAAATCAGTAAACGTGCTACCACGGTAACAGTTAATACCTAAAATGTCTGCATCCTTGCACTCTTTAGCAATAATTTCAGAGAACAATAAATCACCATTACAAATGGCAATTGGATGGTTTTGGTCTATGGTTTTTAACTCTTTAGCTGCATCATTAAATAACTTATACAAATGGTAAGCATCTTTGGTCGATTTTCTGTCTGCAAAAGGAATGTTTTCTGTTTCGGCACCTCTCCAAAAAAGACCGTAGTTATTCTCGTTACCCAATAAAAACAATAAGATACCCGGAGTTTCTTTGTATTGCGTAACCATCTCTTTGGTTTCTTTCAATAACTGTTCTCTAACAAGTGGATTTGAATAATCTGTATTGGGTTCCCATTTTCCATTAATGGTTAAACCATACCTGCCAAACGAGTGATTAAGCATGGTATAAATGCCGTAGTTTTGATAAATATACGTTATCC
Source organism: Bacteroidota bacterium (assembly GCA_041302975.1). Classification (GTDB taxonomy): domain Bacteria; phylum Bacteroidota; class Bacteroidia; order UKL13-3; family UKL13-3; genus UBA6183. The sequence continues at coordinate 32,552 of JBFYQC010000139.1, read as the reverse complement.
ATTTAGCGGGAATACCAGTATATTGTCTGATCACATTTACCTTCATATTTTTTAGCAACGACATTTCGTTATCTAAGGCGGCCATAATTAAATCATCCGATTGATTCCATAAACTGTAATTGTAGTTTGTACCAATGGGTAAATAATCCCAATTCATCCCGTTGATGAAGGTTTCTTTTCCATTTACAGTTAATGCAAAGCCATTACCTGATTGAACAACTTTTACCTTATCATTTTGTGCAAATGCAAAAATAGGTAGTAGGCATAAAAGATATTTAAGGATTAGTTTTTTCATTATGTATCAATTTCGTTGTGCGCATGTGTTGAATTTTTAATTTACGAATCAAAACATTGCGATTGATTTAATTATGGTTAAATTTACTATAACTAAGGTAATGAAAAAAAATATTAGCAAAGAAGTTTTTTGTTTTAATGAAAAACAAATTGGTATAATTTATTTAAAATCAGTTTTTTAACGTTATTTCTGATAATGCTACTTCTTAAGTTAGATTTTGCTTTTTTTGATTTGTGGTGTTCCTATCTATCCGGAAATGTAAATTATTGGTATGTTTTATCCTATTCAAGCTTACAAGCTTCCTGTGTGAAGTAAAACTATAAAATAACCTGCAAAACGAGATAACAGCACAGACTATAAATTGGTTGAGTGATATATATAGAAAACATCTTTGCACTTAGATAGTGTAACCTTGATATGGGCGAAAATAAAAGAATTATTGGCTATATTAATTTGTATAACTAAGCACGTACTAAAGGGTAAATGTGGAAGAAGTCTCCAAAACAAATAAAATTCAAGAGTCATGTTCACTTGAATATTAATTATAAAATTACAACTTCACCAACTCGCCCGTTAACCTCAATAATTCTGTTTCGTTTATTTGTGCTTCGTATTGGGCGTTTAATAAACGAATTTGGCTGTTCAGTAAGTTTAATTGTGCATCGCGTAACTCAATGCTGGTAATCACCCCAACTTTATATTGCTCGTTGGCAATGTCAAAATTTTCTTGGGCTACTTTTTCGTTCTCTTTTTCAAATGTAATTAGCTGTGTACTTAATACGTAATTGTTAAAGGCTTGTTGCACTTGGTTTTGTAAACGTGTTAAGGAGTCTTTATACACCAGCTCATTCGATTTTAAACTTAACCGTGCATTCTGTAAACGTTTGTTTACATCAAACCCATTAAACAAATTAATGCTTAAACCTGCACCATAATGAAATCCATTGTTTTGCGAAGATTGTAAAAAGCCAGCTTCCGATTCTTGTCGTGTATAGTTGTAACCGCTTCTTATGTTTATGCTTGGCATACGTTCAGCTTTAATTTCACGTACACTTAATAAACTTACCTGCTGATTTTTTTTCGCAATCATTAAGTTGGTATTTTGTCCGTTTACTTTGTTCAGTAGCTCGTCCAACTTATAGTTTTTGGTTTCAGGTAATTTTTCTTCAACCGTAAAACTTACATTCAAATCTCTACCCAATAATTGGTTTAAATTGGTTTGTGCGTTTTTGTAGTTGTTCTCCTGGCGCATCAATGCGGCTTTGTCGGTATTCAAATCAACTTGTGCTTTTAACATTTCGGTTTTGGCGCTTTTACCGGCTTGGTATTTTTCGGTAGCAAGTTCCAATCTTTTTTCACTGTTTTTAAATGCATCTTGGTTTGAAGCTAATTGTTGTTTGGCCAACAATACATCATAATAAGCTTTAGTAACACGTACAAAGGTTTGTTCAATATTACTGCGCATTCTTAGCTCGCCAACTTTTTGTAACTCCTCCAAACGGTTTTTAGCGGCAAACATTTTAAAGCCGTCAAAAATGGTCCAACCCAATTCAATGTTTGCATTCAGGTTGTTGCTTTTAGCGCCATCGCGGTTGTTCTCAGTACCGTTTAAAAACTTTTGTTTGGTGTCAATAACCTGATTGTCTTGGTTAATTGTACCTGTTACTGTTGGCAACATACATGTAGCTCCAAGTCGGTTATTATTGGTACTGATGGCCGCATCATTTTTTGCAACTTGTATGGCGTAGTTGTTTTCTAATGCCATTTTTAATGCATCACTTAATGTTAACACTTGCTGTGCAGAAATGTTGCTCATACTGCCAATTAACGCAAGCAAAACGCTCAGGTATTTAATATGTTTAAATTTATCGTTCAAATTCATCTTATCTGTTTTTACATCTTAAATTTAACGCAGAGACGCAGAGGTCGCTGAGTTGTTTTGATATACATTATTCGTTCTCATCATCAGCTGCGTGCATTTTTTCGCGGATGTTACCACGTGATAAATAGCTGTACACAGCAGGAATTACGTATAAGGTTAAAAAGCCCGAGAACACCAATCCGCCAATAATTACAATACCCAAAGATATACGGCTGGTAGCAGCATCACCCAAAGCTAAAGCAATTGGCAATGCACCTAAAATGGTTGCCAAACTGGTCATTAAAATTGGGCGTAACCTCGATACTGCCGCTTGCTGAACAGCTTCTAATTTACTCAAACCTTGTTCTCGTTTTTGGTTGGCAAATTCTACAATTAAAATTCCATTTTTGGTAACCAAACCTAGTAATACAATAATTCCTATCTGACTAAAAATATTCATGGTTTGATTAAAATACCAAAGTGAAATTAATGCACCAGCTAATGCCATTGGCACGGTAAGCATGATGATAATCGGATCAATAAAACTTTCGAATTGTGCAGCCAAAACCAAATAAACTAAGATTAATGCGAATAAAAATGCAAATGTGGTGTTTGATGAGCTCTCAGAGTAATCTCTAGATGGTCCGTTTAAGTCTGTGGTAAACGATTTATCTAGTACTTTTTCTTTAATGGCATCCATGGCTTTAATACCATCGCCAATAGTTTTGCCTGGTGCTAAACCTGCACTAATGGTGGCCGATTTATATCTATTGTAGTGGTATAATTGTGGTGGACTGCTTTGCTCCACTACTTTCACTACTGCATCCATTTGTATCAACTCGCCTTTATCGTTTCGTACGTAAAGCGATTTTAAATCCATTGGTTCGTCACGGTTCTCGCGATCTACCTGACCAATAACCTGGTATTGTTTACCTTTCATATTGAAGTATCCGTAACGAACACCACCATAAGTTAACTGTAAGGTTTGCGCAACTTGTTGCACACTTACACCAACTGCTTTTGCTTTTTCACGGTCAATTTCAATTACCAATTCTGGTCGATTAAATTTTAGGTTAACATCTACACCTTGGAAAGTTGGGTTCTTGTTAGCTTCATCCAAAAATTGAGGTAAAAACTCTTGTAGTTTACTAAAGTCTTGGTTTTGCAAAATGTATTGTACCGGCAATCCTGCGCGTGAACCACCGCTTCCATTAATGGTTTGATCTTGTATTACAAATGATCGCGATTCGGTCATGCTACCAACGTTTTTTTGAATGGCTTGCGCAATTTGCTGTTGCGTTCGATTGCGCTCATTGGGTTCGGTTAAAAATATACGTGTGAAACCAGTGTTTACTGCACCACTTCCAATAAAACCTGGAGCAACTACAGATAATAACACTCGCTTTTCCGGAGTTGAATCTATTACCATTTGCGCAACACGGTCCATATAATTTTCCATGTATTCGTATGATGCTCCTTCGGGTGCAGTTGATGCAATTCGCATTACACTTCTGTCTTCAAGTGGCGCAAGTTCAGATTGTATGGTTGAACCAATTAAAAATATCACACCAACCGAAAAAACTACAATAACAAGCGACCACCATCTTTTTTTCATAAAGTTGCGCAATGAGTTATTATAAGCGTTATTTAAACCTTCAAAAAATGGTTCAGTTAATTCGTAAAACTTAGAATGCTTATGGTTTTTACGTTGTAGTTTAACGTTAAGCATAGGTGTAAGTGATAGAGATACAAATGCAGATATTAATACCGCACCTGCTACAACAACACCAAATTCACGGAATAATCTTCCCACAAAACCTTCTAAAAAAATAATGGGTAAAAACACTACAGCTAGTGTAATGGAAGTAGAAACTACTGCAAAGAATATTTCGTTAGAGCCCTTAATAGCTGCCTCGCGCGGACTCATACCTTCTTCAATTTTTTTGAAAATATTTTCAGTAACTACAATGCCATCATCTACTACTAAACCTGTTGCAAGTACAATGGCCAATAAGGTTAAAATATTAATAGAGAAACCAAAAATATACATGATAAAAAATGCACCAATTAACGATACCGGAATATCAATAAGTGGACGGAAGGCAATTAACCAATCGCGGAAAAACAAGAATATGATAAGCACCACCAATAAAAATGCAATGATTAGTGTTTCGCCAACCTCGGTAATTGACTTGCGAATAAACTTGGTATTATCTAGTGCAATATCCAGTTTGATATCATCAGGAACATCATTTTTTATTTGCTCATATCTGCGATAAAATTCATCGGCAATATCAATGTAGTTTGCTCCTGGTTGTGGCACAAGTGCCAAGCCAATCATCGGAATTTTACTTTCTTTTAAAATGGTTTGTTCGTTTTCTGCACCTAGTAAAGCATAACCCACATCTTGCAAGCGTATGGTTCTGTTGTTGGTTGATTGAATGATGATGTTATTAAACTCGACTTCGCTTGAAAAGCGTCCAATTGTTTTAACTGATAACTCAGTGCTATTTCCTTCAATTTTACCGCCTGGTAACTCCACATTTTCGCGATCTAATGCCATCCGCACATCTAAAGGTGTAAGTTTAAATGCAGATAGTTTAATAGGGTCTAACCACAAACGCATGGCATAACGTTTTTGTCCCCAAATTTGTATGGTACTTACACCTGGAATTGTTTGTAGTTTTTCTAATAAAACATTCTCGGCATAATCATTTACCTCCAAGTGTGATTTAGTTGTACTTTGTACGGTTAATGTTAAAATAGCATCCGAGTTGGCATCTGCTTTTGCAACTACAGGCGGTGCATCAATATCTTGTGGCAATGCACGTACTGCTTGCGAAACCTTATCTCGCACATCATTTGCAGCTGCTTCTAAGTTTTCACTTAAACCAAACTCAACAGTAATAATACTGCTACCTTGGTTACTAGCTGATGAGATGGAACGTATACCTGCAATACCATTGATGGCTTTCTCTAACGGCTCAGTAATTTGCGACTCAATAATATCTGGATTTGCACCCGTGTAGTTGGTACGAACGGTAATAATTGGCGGGTCAATAGAAGGGTACTCGCGTACACCTAAAAAATTAAATGCAATGGCACCAAATAGCAAAATAATGATTGACATTACTGTGGCTAATACTGGCCTATTTATACTGGTTGTACTTAAACTCATTTTTTGTTTTTTTTAGAAATTACCATCCTATGCTAAAGCTTCGGATGATAATAGAAGTTGGAAGTTGGAACTCAGATTTTGTAAGAAAAATGTACCTCAAACCTTTTTACTTTATTATTTTTACTCCTTGGCGCAGGTACATTACACCTTCCACTACTATTTCATCTCCGGCTTTTAAGCCTTCGGTTATTTCAATCGTTTTTTCATTTCGAACACCAGTTTTAATTTTGCGTTCAATAACACTATCGCCTTGTGCTAAATAAACTTTTTGTCCTTTTAAAATAGGTACAATAGCTTGTGTAGGTATCATAAATGCATTCAAATTTTTGGATGTAACCACAGATACCTTGGCAAACGAACCTGGTAAAATTTGTTGGCTTGGGTTAGCACAAATGGCACGCATAATAACGTTACGTGTTATTTCGTCTACTTTAGGTTCAATGCCATAAATTTTGGCTTGATGTTGTGTGTTGTTACCATCCACTTTAAACAAAACGGTATTGCCGTTTTTTAGCATCGATGCATATTTTTCGGGAATAGCAAATTCAACTTTTATTTGCTTGATGTTTTGTAATGCAGCAATACGTGTTGTAGGCGTAACAAAACTTCCTTCACTTATACTGCGAAATCCAATTATACCGTTAAATGGCGCTCTAATTTCTGTTTTTCTGATTTGCTCTTTTAATAAATCAATGTCTGCATTTATACTGCTTAATTCTGTTGCGGCAATATCATACACTTCATTACTAATTGCACCTTTTTCAAGTAACGATTTATTGCGCTTTTCGGTATCTTCTTTTAGTTTTTTGGTGGCTGTTGCTTTTCTAAGCTGAGCTTGTAAATCACCATCATTGATTTTTATAAGTAAATCACCTTTATTTATTTGAGCACCTTCGGTAAAATTAATTTTAACAACTCTACCTTGTGTTTCTGGGTATAGCACAACTTCTTCGTTGGCTAAAATATTTCCGGTGGTTTCTATGGTGCGCTCACTCGCTTGTGTTGCTACCGTTATGGTTTTAACCTTAACTGGTCCTCCTTTTTTTGCAGTGTTACGTGCTTGTGTATCTTGTTTAGGTTTTAGCTTAGGCCAAGCTAGTAAAGCTAACACTAAAACTCCCAAAATAATATAAATTATATTTCTCTTCTTCATAACTATTTAATTTTTTGTGCCGGTAATTCGCTTGTTACAGCATTTAAATTCATGTCCATTTTCCCCAATAAATCAAGGAACATTTTCTTTTCTTCACCACTAAATCCTTTAAAGGCTAATTTATTTAGGTTGCTAAATGTGGCTTCAATTTTTGGTGCTAACTTTAAGCCTTTAGTAGTAGGCGAAATAATATAAGCACGCCTATCCTCGCTATGTGGTGTGCGCTTTACCAAACCCTTATCGGTTAGGTAGTCAATTATCCTAACCATAGTGGCTTTGTCTATTTGTAAGCAGTTTGCTAAGCATTGTTGTGTAATTTCCTCGTGTTTACAAATTAACCCTAAAACGTAAAAATAACGGTCTAATTCATTACTAACCAGTTGTTCTTCGGCAGCGTGGTAGTACTTTTTAAACAGCATGTTAAACATCAAACTCAAAGGGCTCTCTTTTAACTCAAATGGATTTATTTTATTTTTTGGAGAGGGTAACATGTTTGCAAATATAGTTGAATGTGTATATAGTTGATAATATCAACTATTGTATTGATGCAAATTTTACATAAGCGGTTTTCAAATCATATAAATTGCTCACATCAATCTACTATTGTATTACATTTGTGACTTTAATAATCATGTCGTACTACATTAAGCAAGATTTAAACGATACCATTTGTGCCCTAGCAACAGCTGGTGGAGTAGGAGCCATAGGCGTAATACGCGTAAGCGGAGCAAACGCCATAACCCTGGTTGATGCTGTTTTTAAAGGAAAACGATTAACACAACAGCCCACGCACACTGTACATTTTGGAAAAATAGTTGATGGAGATAAAGTAATAGACGAAGTGCTGGCCACCTTGTTCATCAACCCAAAATCTTACACGGGCGAAAATACGGTGGAGTTAAGTTGCCATGGTTCGCCATATATACAACAACAAATTTTACAACTGTTGGTAAGCAAAGGTTGCCGTTTGGCCAAGCCGGGCGAGTTTACCTTGCGTGCCTTTTTAAATAAAAAACTCGACCTATCACAGGCCGAAGCCGTAGCCGATTTAATTGCTAGTAATAGCGAAGAAAGTCACCGCACAGCCATGATGCAAATGCGTGGTGGCTTTAGTTACCAAATTGCCGACATGCGCGAGCGCCTCATTAACTTTGCTTCGTTAATTGAGCTCGAACTTGATTTTGCCGAAGAAGATGTAGAGTTTGCCCAACGCGATGAACTGATTAAACTAGTAAGCAACATACAACACCTTATACAAGAATTGTTGCACTCGTTTAAATATGGTAATGCCATAAAAAATGGAATACCAACAGTTATAGCAGGTAAGCCCAATGCCGGAAAATCAACCTTATTAAATGCATTGGTAAACGAAGAGCGAGCTATTGTAAGCGATATTGCAGGCACCACGCGCGATACCATTGAAGAAGCCTTTGTGCTGGATGGCATTACCTTTAGGTTAACCGATACAGCCGGAATACGCAGCAACTCGCAAGATAAAATTGAAGTAATAGGCATTGAACGCACGTTTGATAAACTGCAAAAAGCCAGCATTATTATTTATCTGTACGATGCAGCTACCACCACTGCACAGGAGTTAAACCAAGAACTCGAACAGTTTAATCACATCAATGCTATTGTAATACCTGTAGCAAATAAAATTGATTTAACCCAGGCGCCACTTATTTTTAGTGCGCAAACTATTTCGCTATCGGCAAAAGATAAAACTGGAGTAGAAACACTGAAGCAACGGTTAATAGAAACCGTGCGCAAAGACCAAGTGAAAAACGATGTAATTATTACCAACCTGCGCCATTACGAAGCCCTGCAACATGCCAGCGAAGCCCTGCAATTGGTGTTAAATGGTATTGATATGCATATTACAGGCGAGCTGTTAGCATTTGATATTCGTAAGGCCTTATTTCACTTAGGCGAAATTACAGGCGATGTAACCACCGATGATTTATTGGCCAACATTTTTAGTAAGTTTTGTATCGGTAAGTAAATTCACCTCGAGTGTCCCGATGCATATCGGGATGTATTGAGAGGTGTGTTAATTGACTATCTATCATAGTTAAGTACTTTAAATCTTAGGGTGTTTTCCCCAGGTTCAGCTGCGCCTAACTACGGATTGCGCTTCAAGTCATCATTGTGCTTTACTCCACTGCAGCTTCCGAGGTTTCGGAACCCTGGCCTGAGGGTTATTTATAAATGTGTTTCTTTTTCAGCTACAAGCAACTTTTAAAACTCTTCTAGCTTTTTTTGATGGAGTTTAGAGATATCATTACATCCTATAAATATTCCCTGAAGCATCTTCAATCAAATAATATAAATTGCGACTACAGTAAAGTGAAATAAGTTTATGAAAATAACAATCAATTTAGTTGTTACATTAATTTTCATATCATTAACAATTGCTTGTAGTAATGATAAAGTTAATAATGAAGAAACAACCAAAGTAGATACATTGAGCACCGATAATAATGAAATGGGTGCAGTAAGTGCGGCCGGTGGTGGAGCCGAAAAGGTAAATCTTCCTGATGTTTTTGAAGAAGGTGCAATTATGCTATCTCTCAGAAATTATTTTAATCAAGAAGAGGTAAATCGTTATAAATCGCTTGAGTTTTATGGTTTATTTTATGACTCTGCCACGGCACTATATAATTTGCGTAAAACACCGGTTTCTTTTGTTGAAACAGGTATATTATATGACGATGGTCGTACTTCATTCGACTGCGGTGTGGTGATAAAAGAAGGTGAGTCATGTGTTTTTTTATTGCACAACAAATACTTAAAACAACCGGTATTAGGTATAAAAAATATACTTAGCGAAATTCGCTTTTTTCAACCAGGCGAATCGATGAAGTTTAACTCAATCGGAAATGAATATACCCTTTCTGCAAGCGATTATTTGGTTGAGCCTAACGGTTCACAAACCCACATGGACTACAAGCTTATACTAAATGGAAAGTTTAGAGATGGAACCGCATCAGAAACGCTGCTTAGCTTTATTCCATGGTTTGATGATGGATCAGTAAACGTTTTGTTTATAGGTGATTTAGATGGCGATGCCTATCCTGATTTTATTATTGATAATGCGAGTAAGTACACTGGTGTCACTAAATCAGGGGTGTTTTACTCCACCAAAGCATCAACTATAAAAGGAATGCCTAAACCAATAGCGCAACAAGAAGATGGGTCGATTGGTAAAGAAGAGCATAACGGAGAACTTGGTTGTTAGCCTAATATTTAACAGATAAAAAGAATGGTTTGTAACATACGTTACAAACCATTCTTTTTATAGGATTTAACTTTGTGTCATAATTTTAAAACTATGGCAACAGTAAAGCTTACCACAGCCGATTTTAAACGTAATATTTTTAATTACGAAACAGAAAAGGATTGGAAGTATACAGGCAGTTTACCTGCAATAATTGATTTTTATGCCGATTGGTGCGGTCCATGTAAAATGGTAGCTCCTGTATTGGAAGAATTAGCAGCAGAATATGAGGGAAAAATCATTATTTATAAAGTAGATACCGAGGTTGAACAAGAATTGTCAGCAGTATTTGGTATTCAAAGTATCCCTTCGTTTTTGTTTATTCCAAAGGAAGGAACACCAATGATGCAGCCGGGTGCATTGCCTAAAAATGTATTTAAACAGGCTATAGAAAATAATTTGTTAGCTGCTGTAAAGTAAAGAAGCATTCGTTTTATAAGTGGGTTAATTTCAAAAGTCGTTAGTTACTTCGGTGCTAGCGACTTTTTTGTCAATTCTGTATGTTACATTAGTAAGTATTATAAATATACGAGGCTTGTAAAAATATTATCCTATTATACTTCAAAATTTTGCACCTTTGCTCAATATGTTAAAACCGGGATTTTATTACAATTTAACCATTTTAGAAAAAACAGCTGATGGATATTGGTTTGGCGAAACTAAAGACCAAATGGCCTTTATGCCCAAGCAATATGCCGATAGCGGATTGTTAGTTGGCGATAAATTATCTGTTTTTTTATACCACGACTCAACAAATATTTTATGTGCTACGACCAAAAAGCCTAAAGGAAAAGTAGGTGATTTAGTTACACTTAAAGTAGTAGACATGAGTCCAGCAGGAGCTTTTTTAGATTGGGGTTTACCGAAAGATTTATTATTACCACGTTCGCTGCATGAAGATGATTTGCTTACAGGCGATTATTGCTTGGTTAAAATTTTGTATGATGCACCAACAGGGAAAGTAATTGCCAAAGAAAAGCTAAATGATGAGTTAAACAACGAATCATTAACTGTTAAAGAAAAGGAGGTAGTTCAATGTATTGTATATAAAGATACCGAGTTGGGTTATCAAGTAATTATTAATGAAAAGCACTTGGGTTTGTTGCATTACAATGAGGTATTTAAAGACTTATTTGTGGGTGATGTATTTACTGGTTTTGTAAAAAAAATCAAAGAAGACAATAAGCTTGATATCATGATTGGAAAACCCGGTTATCAGCGCGTTGAAGATGAAGGAGATGTAATATTGCGAGAGTTACGCAAACATAACGGTTACTTACCATACCATGATAAGAGTAGTGCTGACGATATTTATCGCGTGTTTGGTATGAGTAAAAAAACCTTTAAAATGACTTTGGGTAATTTGTATCGCGATAGAAAAATTAAAATAGAACCAGAGGGAATCAGGTTAGGGTAGTTAATATTCGAGAAGATGAGTTTTTATTCGAAGCTCCTATCTAACCTCAACCTTTATTCGAAACTAAAGTGTAAAAAGCTTAACGCACAAACTCATATGCAACCAAATCCAGAAATATTAAAGAGTTTAGTGTTAACCAAAATGTCGTTTGGTAAATATTCAGGCTGGTTATTATCCGATTTGCCGGTGAGTTATTTAGAATGGTTTGCGCGCAAAGGTTTTCCTCAAGGTAAATTGGGCATGCAACTACAAACAGTTTACGAAATAAAAATTAATGGATTGGAACATATCATTACCGACTTAAAAAAGATTGTTAGAGTTTAATCAAGCGGTTCAAAAAATATGTGTGTAAATTTCCACCAATCCTCTTCGTTTTGTAAGCTTATGGTAAATGGATGTTTTATTCTTCGTTTACCTTTAATGGGATTTTTGAAAGCGATATATCCTAGTACATTTACTTGCTCTTTTGATTGGTTAAATCTTAAACGTTCTGTTTCATAACCCAATACTACATCAGGATTGTGTGTTAGTCGAAAAGTATTTACGGCATTCTTAAAGTCATCAAATGTTGCCTTCTCGTAATTCAGCATAAAATTATCATGAACAAAATGAGGTTGAAGTTTATCTAGGTTAGCTTCTTCATCAAACATAATATTGATGAGCATATTAACAGTGCCAGTAATAGCCAATTCGTGGTTAGGATGAAATTCTTCGTAAATAAAATGGGTGATAAAACCAGGTATCCTCATATCCGATACCGTTTTTTCCATTAATTCAACAGTTAAAAAATTATGTATAACTTGTTGGGGGTATTCTCCAATAAAATCAACCATAATATTGTGTTTACCAAGTAGCTTTAATACACGTTTAACATCTGTGGTTAACTTTGGTTCTTTAAGTAGATTGGTTGATTTAAATATTGGTTTTCCCAACAAATCAAACACAGTCGTTTCTTTGGCTGTTCTAATCTGCTGCTCAAAGGCACTCATATGTTTTAAAAACTCATTTTCTATAAACAAGGGAAGTTTGGGCATGTCCTCTTGGTCGTTAAGGTTAATGGGTTTGCCAAATTTCTGTTCCAAATCTATTTTAAGCATTTGGTTTTGCATGTGTAATTCTTCTTCTTGTGTTAACCCCAATTTATTTAACTCACTTGGTTTTATTATTTTTTGTTCTTTTATAAGTTCTTGTGCTGGTAAATATGTGTCGTTGCCATGTATATAATTATTCCACCAAGATGTGGGTGTAACATACTTTTTATTGTATCCAAACAACATGTCCAATATCACATTTTCTTCCACATCCAAATCAATATCTTGATAGGTTTGTGTCATATCAAAACGAGCCCTCACATGTCCAACAATTTGGTTAAGGTGGCCAAGTACACTGCGACTATTTGTGGTTGAAATGGCTTCAATATTTGAAGCTGCTGCTGTTAGTTGAGTAATAAGGGCTTCAGGGAATGATGAGCGCAGAAGCAATGCATTTAAGCGGAGTTTAAAAACTTTAAAAGTATGTTTAATACTTTTACCCTCAGCTAGTATGGTGAGTAAACTTTTACTATGTACATAAGCCAAAAAGTATTTACCCTTAAAACCTGATGAAATAAGCGTAACATACCATTCGTTCAGGTTACTTGTTTGCTGTTCGGTAATTTGTTGTGGCTTTATTTTATTAGCAGTTAATACTTTTTTGGTGGCTCTAATAATCATACACATGTTTTTGCTTCAATGGCAAAATAAACAATAATCAGCAAATTGAAAGCACTGTTTAAATGCTGTCTTAATTTACTGAAATAGATATAGACCACAAACGATGTGGCTGAGTGAATTAGCTTATCGTATTTTATGGTTCAGTTATAAACTCATCATTTCTTTAAACTTAACTGATTGCCTGCGGCTTACTTCTACTTTCATTCCATCTTTTAAATAAATTAAAAAACCAGCATTAAAAAATGGCTCAATTTTATCAACGTATTGTAGGTTAATTATTTGCTGTCGGTTTGCCCTAAAAAATAGATTAGGACTAAGTCTTTCGTCTAATGAATTTAGTGTTTTGTGAATAAGCGGTTGGTATTTATCAAAATGTATTTTAGCATAATTTCCTGCGCTTTCAATCATACGTATATCTGTTAGTTTTATAAACCAACATTTATCGCCATCGCGAATAAAAACTTGGTCTAGTTCACTTAAACTTCTATTTGATTTAGGCTGTAGGTCAATTTCTACAATTTGTTTTTTTACCCTTGAAATAGCTTCTTTCAATCTAGGTAGCTCAATAGGTTTAAGGATGTAGTCCATGGCATTTACTTCAAATGCTTTTAAAGCAAACTCGTTGTATGCCGTAGTGAAAATTACATAAGGAGTTTCTATGAGTTCTTCTAGTAAATCAAAGCCGTTTTTTTCAGGCATCTCTATGTCTAAAAACAACAGTTGTGGTTTATGTTTCTCTACCAATTCTATTGCTTCATCTGCGTTGGCAGCTTCTCCAACCAATTCAATTTCTCCTGTTTCGGCTAATAACTGTTTAAGTCCTTCACGGGCCAAACGTTCATCATCAACTATAATTGCGGTTATGTTCATAGTGGGATTGTAATTTTAGTTTCAACGTGCTGTGTATCTTTATTACCAATTATTATGTTGGCTTTTTCATCATAAAGTATTTTTAATCGTTCGCGTGTATTGGCTAACCCAACGCCTTCTTGGTTGTTTTTAGGAATGTATTGTCCGCTGTTGGTTATTGAAATTATTAACTGGTTGTTTTCTGCTTTCGCTTCCAATAAAATTTCGCCACCATTTTTTAAATTCGAAATGCCATGTTTAACACAATTTTCTATCAACGTTTGTAACATCATTGGAGGTACATGGCAATCCATTACATCTTCTCTTACATTAAAAGTATACTTTAATCTTTCGTCAAACCTAATGCCTTCAATGGCCAAATAATCTTTTACAGTTTGTAGTTCATCCTTAAGATAAATAGTTTTGTGTTTGCCGGTATGTAAACTGCTTCTTAATAAACTACTCAATTGGTTGATTGCACTTTTAGCTAATCTTGGATCGGCATCAACCAACGTACGGATGCTGTTCAAACTATTAAACAAAAAATGAGGATTAAGTTGGTTTTTTAAATTAATATAAGCATTTTCTTTTGCCGCTGCTTGAAGTTGGTATTTTTCATTTTCAGCCAATAAAGATCGTTCCCAATATTGAAACAAATGATAGGTTAATGTCCAAAGCAATACAAATTTACTTAGGTTAAAAAAGTAACCCATTAAAAAGCCAAAGGTTATGTCTAACTGCTGAAAAATAGGATAGGTGTATCTGTCAAGTGGAATATTAATAGCAGTTAAAATACTTACCATCACAAAAACCGATGCAATTACTCGCGGTAGAATTTTGTATAAAGGATAATTAAGCCAGCCTTGCTTAATGGCAAATAACCGGTAGAAATGTGTTACTGTTATACCAAGCACAAAGTTTACCAAGGCATTAACAAGTAAAGCGCTTTTAAAACCATCTATACGCACGTAGCTGGTAAGCTCCATGGTTATAAATATAAACCAACCACCGATTTGACAAATCCAATAAAGTTTGTTTTTAGCTATTGATTTCAAGATTGAGACGATATGACAAAAGTGTGATAAATTCGGATTGCTGTTTATTCGATTGCATCTTATTAATTATGATGTTTGGTTGATACAAGCTAGTTTTTTGATTTGTTTGTTTTTTGCTACAGGTTAATGGTAAAGTTCCTCCAAAACCCAAAAGTAAAATAAATAGTGTTTTCATTGGTTATTAGTTACTTCAAAACTAATAAAAACTAAGACAAGCCTTATTAAAAGATGTTTAATGGTTGAAAATATAGTTAGGTGGTTAATAGAAGATATGGTTTTCATATTGGCTGTAAACAACATCTTTCGCTTGGCAGAAGTTATGACTTGTAACATCAATATGTAAAACTTAAACTTGCAGTATTAAACCAAAATACAAATGATTCCATTTTCCCCACCTCACATAGATCAGAAAATAATTGACGAGGTTGTAGATACCCTAAAAAGTGGATGGATAACCACGGGACCTAAAACCAAACGTTTTGAAAAGGAAATTTCAGCCTATTGCGGTCACGCCTCTACCCTCTGTTTAAATTCGGCAACGGCTGGTTTAGAAATTATGTTACGTTGGTTTGGTGTTGGCCCAGGAGATGAGGTTATTTTGCCAGCATACACCTATAGTGCAACCGCTAATGTGGTTATGCATTGCGGGGCAAAACCAGTATTTGTTGATGTAAAAGCAGACTTTAACATCGACCCTGAGGAAGTGAAAAAGGCTATTACTTCCAGTACAAAAGTGATTATGCCTGTTGATTTTGCAGGGCATCCGTGTGATTATGATGAGTTAAACGCATTGGTAAGAAACGAGCAGATTAAAGCAAAATTTAAAGCTCAAACAAACGAGCAAAAACAACTTGGCCGTATCATGATTTTAAGTGATGCCGCGCATAGTTTTGGTGCTTGGTACAAAGGGAAAAAGGCAGGAAGCTTAACGGATGTTTCTGTATTTAGCTTCCATGCGGTTAAAAATTTAACTACAGCCGAGGGAGGAGCAATAGCCTTAAATTTACCTGAACCATTTAATAACGATGAAGTATATAAATACCTTTGTATAAAAACACTTCACGGGCAAAATAAGGATGCGTTAGCTAAAACTATCCCAGGTAATTGGCGATACGATATTGTTGAAGCTGGTTATAAAATGAACATGACCGACATTATGGCCAGCATTGGCTTAGTGGAACTTAGCAGGTACGATTTAGAGACACTACCTAAACGTAAATCCATTTATGATGCCTACACCAACGCGTTAAGCAAGTATAGTTGGGCAATTACGCCAGAGTATGAAACTGCCGATAAAACTTCTTCATACCATGTTTATGCTTTGCGTATTAAAGATGCAAGCGAAGAACAACGCGATGCCATTATTGCTAAAATATTTGAAAGGCAAGTAAGCGTAAATGTACATTTCATTCCTGTACCTAAAATGAGTTTCTACGTAGCTCAAGGGTATAACATAAATAACTATCCACAAACAATAAAACAATATCAAAACGAAATTTCTTTACCGGTTTGGGTTGATTTAACTTCTGAGCAAATAGAAACAGTGATTCACAGCGTTGTATCGTCTGTTGGTGAAGTGATAGGTTAGTTTCGTAAAGTTATATTGTAAGTGTTGAATTTGAAAAGTAGTTTCGCTATTAAAGAATTGGCCCGTGTTTAAAAGATTGTTTGATATTGTTTGCAGTTTATTAGGGATTATTGTGCTCAGCCCATTTTTTGTAATACTTTGGTTTGCTGTAAAGCTAGAAAGTAAAGGTCCGTCATTTTTCACGCAAACACGTGTTGGTAAAAAGAATAATGATTTTAAATTGTATAAATTTAGAAGTATGTACCTAGATGCAGAGGCGAGAGGGCAACTAACAGTAGGTATGCGAGATCCTAGAATTACAAAAGTCGGCTATTGGTTACGTAAGTATAAATTGGATGAGTTACCACAGCTTCTTAACGTACTAATAGGTGATATGAGTTTGGTAGGGCCAAGACCAGAAGTTAGAAAGTATGTTAAAATGTATACTTCCGAACAAATGAAGGTACTTGATGTACGTCCTGGAATTACTGATTATGCCTCTATTTTATTTATTAACGAAAACGAATTATTGGCAAATGCAAAAAATCCAGAGGAATACTATATCGAGTTTATTATGCCTAAAAAGCTGGAAATGAACCTAGAGTATATAAATAGCAAGCAACGTTTTAAAGATATTACATTAATAATAAAGACAGTTGCCAAAATAATTTCGTAATTTATTTTGTATTGATTTAAAAAAGATTGATTTATATTGCATCGGTAATCTATAAACCCCTAATCACTAAAAAATGAGTTTTTTAAAAAGAATATTTCCCGCAGCTAACAGCATTCCCCGCTGGGTGATATTTTTTATCGATTTATCTATCTGCGCTTTCTCATTTGTTGCTGCAACATTGCTTAGGTTCAATTTTTTTATTGACGATAAGTTTAGTTACGAATATCTAAGACCGCTCCCTTTGGTTTTAGGATTCCGAGTTTTACTAATGGTATATTTTAGGGTATACGCAGGTATCATTCGTCACACTAGTGTTCAAGACGCACTCAGGGTATTCTATACCGTATCAATAAGTACAATATTGCTTGTTATTGCTAATATTTCTTACACCAAAATAAATGGTAATGGAAGTGTGTTTATACCAATTTCAATAATAATAATAGATTATATCGGTACCGTATTATTAATGAGTGCATTTAGGCTTGGTGTAAAGGTTTTATACATGCACATTACTAAACCTGATGCTGCTAACCAACGAAGCATAGCTATTTTTGGCGCAGGTGAGGCTGGAATAATAGCAAAACGTAAAATAGAACAACATGTTGGTGGCGAATTACGTGTTGTAGCATTTTTTGATGACAATACGCGAAGAAATGGCCAATACATTGATGGTGTAACAGTTTACAATCCCTACAAAGATTTTGATGCTGTAGTGCAGCGTTTAGAAATACAAGAAATTATCATTAGCGATTACAACATCAGTAAAACAAGAAAACAAGAACTTATTGAATCTTGTTTGGCGCATAACATATCTGTAAGAAACGTTCCGCCAATTGAGAAATGGATAAATGGAGAGTTAAGTTACAATCAGATAAAAAATGTAAAAATTGAGGATTTAATTGAGAGAGATACAATTGTTCTTGATAAAGGAGCTATTGCTGAGCAAGTAAAAAATAAAGTAGTAATGGTTACAGGTGCAGCTGGTTCAATTGGTAGTGAAATTGTTCGTCAGCTGCTGCAGTTTGGTCCCCAACTTTTAGTTTTAGTTGATAAAAGTGAAGTAGGACTGTATGAATTAGATAATAATTTGAACGAGATTATTGCTCCTCACAACCTAAAACAAGTTAAGTTAATGGTTGGCGATATATGCAACATAGATCGCATGGAAAAGATATTCAATACTTATAAGCCTCAGATTGTTTATCACGCAGCTGCATATAAACATGTACCGTTAATGGAAGAAAACGCTGGAGAGGCGGTTCGAACCAATGTTAATGGAACAAGAACCATTGCCGATTTATCTGTAAAACATGACGTAGAGAAATTTGTAATGGTTTCTACGGATAAGGCTGTTAACCCAACTAATGTGATGGGTGCATCAAAACGAATCGCAGAAATATATGTACAATCATTAAATAATTTTTTGATTGAAACAGGTTCATCAAAAACACGATTTATTACCACTCGTTTTGGTAACGTTTTAGGAAGTAGCGGCTCTGTAATTCCTAAGTTTAGAAAACAAATAGAAGAGGGTGGACCAATTACTGTTACGCACCCAGATATTACTCGTTTTTTTATGACTATACCTGAGGCATGCCAATTGGTACTCGAAGCAGGTAACATGGGCAAAGGAGGCGAGATTTATATATTCGACATGGGTAAGTCTGTTAAAATAATCGACTTAGCACGTAAAATGATTAAGCTTTCAGGGTTAACACTGGGTCAGGATATACAAATTGTTTTCACAGGTTTACGGCCAGGTGAAAAAATTAGAGAAGAATTATTAGCAGATCAAGAAAATACCTTAGCTACTTATCATCCTAAAATAATGGTTGCGCGTGTTAGAACATACGATTTTTTACAAGCAGCAAGAGAAATAGACGATTTACTTGAATCGTATGCCCTACAGAATGATGATTTAGTAGTACGTAAAATGAAACTAATTGTACCAGAATTCGTAAGTCAAAATTCACGTTTTGAATCATTGGATTATTCTAGAGTTGGAGAAAGAGCATTGCAACAAAAATAAATTTTACACAATTACTGAGCATGAAATTATTGAAAAAGCCATTGATATTCAGTGGCTTTTTTTTGTATGCTAACAATAAGTGTATGATATTTGTCTCTTTAGAAATACTCTAAATTAGTTTTTTTTTAAAAGCCCGATTTTTTTACAATAATGTGAATATATTTGCGTCCACTTCTAGTGGTAAAATGCGTGCGAACCATTGTATTCACTAGTAATTTAAACCTTGAACAATCAGATTGTTACGATGAGATTTTTAAGAATTACTTCATTATTTGCACTCCTCGCATTAGGTGCATCATTTGCAAAAGCAGATGTTGCCGAGGGTGAACAATTATTTAACGCCAACTGTACAGCGTGTCATGCGTTGAACGAAAAAGTAGTTGGTCCAGCATTAAAAGGTGTTAACGAAAAGTATGACGAAGCTTGGCTCATTAAATGGATCAAGAATTCTCAAGCCTTGGTTAAGTCCGGTGATGCAAAAGCGGTGAAAGCATACAACGAAAATAACCAAGCGGTTATGACTTCGTTTGAAAACCTTTCAGATGCTCAGGTTAAATCAATTTTAGAGTACATCAAAACTCCTCCTGTGGCTCAAGCTGCTGCTGCCCCTGTGGGTGGCACTGCTACTTCTACAGGAACCGAGGTAGCAGCTACTGCGCAAGATGCTTTCTACAACAACACAACATTTATTGCGCTTTCAATCATGGCGCTTATATTGTTTGTGATTGTGTTTGTGTTATATCGCATCAAGCAAACCGTTCAAGGTATTTACAACAGTAAATTCCCTGAGCAAGCCGCTCTTGAGGCAGAACCTGTTGTTGATGTGAAAACAACTTGGAAATATAAATTATTTACCAAGCACCCTGTTGTAGGTACTATTATAGTTATCCTAGGGTTTACAGTAGTTTTAGGCATTTATGGATTTAACTATGGTCAAACCGAGGTTGGTGTTCAGCAAGGTTATGCACCTGCACAACCAATTAACTATAGCCACGAGTTACATGCTGGTAAATACAAAATAAATTGTTTGTATTGCCACAATGGCGCTGATAAAGGTAAACAAGCAACTATTCCATCTGCAAGCACTTGTATGAATTGCCATATGCATGTTACGGCAAGCGCCAAATATGATGGCCAGGTGTCACCAGAAATTGCAAAAATTTATGATGCAGTGGGATGGGATTCGGAGAAAAAAGCCTACGACCCTACCAAGCAACAAAAACCTATTAAATGGGTTCGTATCCACAACTTACCTGATTTGGCTTATTTTAACCACGCACAGCACGTAAAAGCTGGTAAAGTAGAATGCCAAAGCTGTCATGGTGCTGTTGAAACAATGAAAGTTGTTTACCAACAAAGTTCATTACAAATGGGCTGGTGTATCAATTGTCATCGTGAGGCCAAAGTGGATGTAGATAATAATGATTACTACGAGAAATTGCATGAAGACCTAAAAGCACAAGGAAAATCATACGCAACCGTAAGTAATATTGGTGGTTTAGAGTGCGGTAAATGCCACTATTAATTAAAAATTTCAGATTAAAATAATTTGAGATTTATCATTATCACTTAGAAAAAATTCATCCATGGAAAATAAAAATAAATACTGGAAAGGTTTAGAGGAATTAAACAACGACCCTAAATTTCTTCAAAATAAAAGAAATGAATTTGCTGAAGGTATTCCATTAGAAGACGTATTAACCGACAAAGACGGTGAAATGACTTCAAACAGACGTGACTTTTTAAAGTACTTCGGTTTCGGTATATCAGCAGTAGCATTAGCAGCTTGTAATAAAGCTCCTGTTAAAAATGTTATTCCATACATTGTTAAACCAGAGAACATCACTCCCGGTATTCCAAATTGGTATGCATCTACAAACCCAACCACGGGTGTAAGCGTATTGGTTAAAACCCGTGAAGGTCGTCCGGTTAAAATTGAAGGTAATCCTGAGTCGCCTTTATTTAAAGGCGGTGTTAATGCAGTTGATCATGCTTCGGTTTTAGAATTATACGACAACGAGCGTTTACAAGGTCCAAAAGCCGAAGGTAACGAAGTTGATTGGAATACTTTAGATGGTAAAATTACCAAAGGTTTAGCAGCCGCTAAAGGTATTCGTATCGTTTCAGGTGCTGTTAACAGCCCTTCAACTAAAAAAGCAATAGCAGAATTTACTGCTAAATACCCGCAAACTAAACACATCGTTTACGAACCGGTATCATACAATGCCATTATTGAAGCCAACGGACAATCATTTGGTAAAGCGGTTATTCCGGGTTACCAATTTGATAAAGCAAAAACTATTGTAAGTTTTGGTGCCGATTTTCTTGGTACTTGGATTTCTCCAGTAGAGTTCACTAAACAGTGGGTTAAAAACCGTAAAGTGGGCACTACTAATAATGGTGCTAAAACCATGAGCCGTCATTACCAGTTTGAATCTAATCTTTCTTTAACTGGCTCAAACGCTGACGTTCGTGTTCCATTAAAACCAAGTGCAACCAGTGTTGCTTTAATCAGTTTATACAATAAGGTAGCTTCTTTGGCTGGTGCAGCAAAATTATCATCACCTGGTGATGTTGAATTTGCTGTAAACATGATTGAAAATTCAGCTAAAGAACTTTGGGCTAACCGCGGTGCTTCTATCGTAGTTTGCGGTTCAAACAATATTTCTGATCAATTAATAGTTAATGCTATTAACAGTGTTTTAGGTAATATCGGTACTACTGTTGATTTAGATAACTACAGCAATCAAACAGGTGGTAACGATGCTGCTTTCGAAACGTTTGTAAGTGAGTTAAACAGTGGAGCTGCTGATGCAGTTATATTCTTCAACTCAAACCCAGCATACAATTATTATGCTGCTGATAAACTAATTACCGGTATTAAGAAAGCTACCGTTTCAATCAGCACAAACAGTGTTGCTGACGAAACTACTGCTCTATGTAAATTCCACGCTCCTGATAACCATTTCTTGGAATCATGGGGTGATGTTGAAACCCGTGTAGGATTTATTGGTTTAATGCAACCAACTATTTCTCCGGTATTCAATACACGTCAAGCGTCTGAGAGTTTCTTACGTTGGTCGGGTAATTTTACTGATTACTATACTTTCGTTAAAAATAATTGGACTGCAGCTTTAGGTGGCGAAGCAGGTTGGAACAAAGCATTGCATGATGGTTTTACCACTTCAATGAAAACTCCGGTTGCATACAACACAAGTATATTGCCGCAAGATGCAGTTAATGCTGCATACCAAACATATACTTCTAATAAAGATAAAGTAGAACTGAGTTTATATACTAAAGTAGGTTTAGGTGATGGTCGTTATGCAAACAACCCTTGGTTGCAAGAAATGCCTGATCCAATATCGAAAGTATGCTGGGATAACTACGCTGCTATCGGTAAAGTAACTGCTGATAAATTGAATTTAAAAGATGGTGATGTAATTACCATCAAAACAAAAACAGGTGTTATCGAAAAAATTCCAGTGTTGGTTCAACCGGGTCAAGCACGCGATACGATTTCAATAGCTTTAGGTTATGGACGTACTGCAGGTGGTCGTGTTGGTGCTAACGTTGGTAAAAATGCATACACTGCTGTTAGCTTTAATGGTAAAACATACAGTTACACTTCTGCTGATGTTAAAGTAGAAAAAACAGGAGATGGTTATGAATTGCCACAAACTCAAACTCACCATACCATTGAAGGTCGTGATATTATTCGTGAAGCTTCATTAGGCGAATTTGTAAAAGACCCTAAAGCAGGTAATCATAAACATGCACATATCATTACTTTATGGGATGAACATGATAGCAAAGGTCACCGTTGGGCAATGGCTGTAGATTTAAACTCTTGTACCGGTTGCGGTTCATGTGTAGTAAGTTGTAATGCCGAAAACAATGTGCCTGTAGTTGGTCGTCAAGAAATATTAAACAGTCGCGAAATGCACTGGATGCGTATAGATCGTTACTACAGTTTTAAAGATGAAAAGGGTAAAAAATTAACCCGTGAATCCGGTTTAGCAGGTAATATGCTAAAAGGTAGCGAAGAGGGATTAATAAACGGTGATACTGATTTTGAAAATGTTCGTGTGGTATTCCAACCTTTGATGTGTCAACATTGTGGTCACGCTCCGTGCGAAACTGTTTGTCCTGTATTGGCAACAGTTCATAGCTCAGAGGGGTTAAATCATATGGCTTACAACCGTTGCGTTGGTACACGTTATTGCGCAAACAACTGTCCTTATAAAGTAAGACGTTTTAACTGGTTTAAATACCGCGAAAATGACCAGTTCGACTTCTACATGAACAATGACTTAGGTCGTATGGTTATTAACCCTGATGTTACAGTTCGTTCACGTGGGGTTATGGAGAAATGTTCATTCTGTATTCAGCGTATTCAAGCAGGTAAATTACAAGCTAAATTAGAAAACCGTAAAGTAAAAGACGGTGATGTTAAAACAGCATGTCAACAATCTTGCCCGGCAGATGCAATTATATTTGGTGATGTAAACGATAAAAATAGTGAAATCGCTAAGTTATTTAACAACGAACGTAGCTATGTATTATTAGAAGAGTATAATGTGCAGCCTTCTGTTTCTTACATGACAAAAATCCGTAACGTAGATGAAGAGTTAGCCGGTGGACACACTGAACACTCAACAACTGCTCCGGGTCATACAGGTCACGAAGAGGCTAAGCACGATACAGCTGCTCACGCTAATGCAGAAAACGCTCATTAATTAAATTCTGGTAATTAAAAAAACATAACACATGTCATACGAATCACCAATAAGAGAACCATTAGTAAACGGTGGCAAAACATACGCAGATGTAACGCGTGATATTTTGCGCCCAATGGAAAACAAAGCATCAAAAGGCTGGTGGATAGGTTTCACTATATCGGCTATTGTGCTTGGTATTTGGATTGCTGCAAGTACTTATACCTTTTTAACAGGTTTAGGAGTTTGGGGCTTAAATAAAACTGTAGGTTGGGCATTTGATATCACCAACTTCGTATTCTGGGTGGGTATTGGTCACGCAGGTACACTTATCTCGGCTGTATTATTATTATTCCGTCAAAAATGGCGTATGTCGATCAACCGTTCGGCTGAGGCAATGACCATCTTTGCGGTAATTTGTGCGGCTTCATTCATTTTGTCACACATGGGACGTCCGTGGGTAGCCTATTGGCCAATTCCACTACCAAATGCTTTTGGTACATTGTGGGTTAATTTTAACTCACCATTGGTTTGGGACGTATTTGCGATTTCAACTTATTTCTCTGTATCACTAGTATTCTGGTACATCGGATTAATTCCGGATATTGCAACTACACGTGATAGAGCAACGGGTTTGCGTAAATTCATTTACAACTTCTTCTCAATGGGTTGGAATGGTTCAACACGTACTTGGCATCGTTACGAAATGATTTCGTTAATATTAGCAGGTATTTCTACTCCGTTAGTGTTCTCGGTACACTCTATTGTATCTATGGACTTTGCTACATCATTGGTTCCAGGATGGCATACCACCATCTTCCCTCCATATTTCGTAGCTGGTGCAATATTTTCTGGTTTCGGTATGGTATTAACCTTATTGGTTGTAGGCCGTGTGGTTTTGAAACAAGAAGAATACATTACTATGGGCCATTTGGATGCAATGTGCCGTGTTGTAATGTTAACAGGTACCATGGTAGGTTTAGCATATATTACTGAGTTCTTTGTTGCTGCATACTCAGGTGTTGAGTACGAGCAATATGCATTTATTAACCGTGCTAGTGGTCCATACTGGTGGAGTTACTGGATTATGATGACTTGTAACTTAATTGCGCCACAAGTATTTTGGACAAAATGGGCACGTTCAACACCTTGGTTCATTTTTGTAATGTCAATCATTGTAAATATCGGTATGTGGTTTGAGCGTTTCGTAATTATCGTTACCTCATTACACAGAGATTTCTTACCATCAAGCTGGACAATGTATGCGCCAACATTTACCGAGTTCATGATTTTATTCGGTTCATTCGGATTGTTCTTTACATTATACTTCTTGTTTATTCGTTATTTGCCTACCATCAACATGGCTGAGGTAAAATCAATCATACCAACTCATTCGCATGACGACCACGGTGCTCATGCACACGCAGAGAAAGGAGATACAGTACATGGATAATAAAAAAATGCTATTGGGGGTTTATGATAACCCAGACGCAACTTTTGATGTAACTAAAAGTTTAAAAGAAAAAGGTTACGATGTATACGATGTGTACACTCCTTTTGCGGTTCACAATTTGGATCGTGTTTTAGGTGTTAAACGTTCACGTTTGTCTACTGCAGCTTTTATATTTGCAATGACAGGTTTGATTTCGGCTGTATCACTTCAATCATATACTTCGTATTTCGATTGGCCGATGTTAATTGGTGGTAAACCATTTTTACATATACCAACTTATATCCCTATTACATTCGAACTTTCAATTTTGTTTACCGCTTTTGGTATGGTTGGATGTTTTTTTGTGGTTAACAAAATGTTTTGGGGACGTAACTCTGATATCATTGATTTACGTGTAACAGACGATCGTTTTGTTATTGCTGTAAATGTGCATGAGGGTAAAACAGATGTTACAGAGTTATCAAACATTTTTGTTAAAGGTGGTGCTTTAGAAGTTAGAGAAAGGATTAACGAACTATGAGAAAGTCGATATACACGTTATTAGCTGTTGCCGCATCAACCGTAGTTATGGTAGGATGCAGTGCTGGTGGCGATAACCCGGGCGTTGAGTATGCCCCTAACATGTATGTGTCGTTTGCTTACGAGCCAATGTCTCAGTTAGCAACAGATGATGCAGGATCTTCAAACGGTAACAATACAATCAATCCTTATGGAATGAACATGCGTTTACCTGTTAAAGGTACAATTGCGCGTGGCCAATTGGATTATGCGACATACAACTTGCCAAAAAGCAATGAAAGTTATGAGGCTGCTAGTGCTTGGAAAAATCCATTAGCTGCTACAGAATATAACTTAGCTGAGGGAAAACGCTTATACAACATCAACTGTACTCCTTGTCATGGCGAAGATGGTCTTGGTAAAGGTACAATTGTAGCTGATGGTAAATATCCTCAAGTACCAGCATATGGCGATAGGCTTCCTACCATCAACCAAGGTAAAGCTTTTTATAGCATAACGCATGGTAAAAACTTGATGGGTGCTTACGGTTCGGCATTAAGCCCGAAACAACGCTGGCAAGTAGTTCACTACATTTATAATTTAAGCGGTGTTACTGCTAACTAATAACTAATTTAAAATACTCTACACACAATGGGACATACTACTGCCATTCAATTAAGAGAAGAAAAATTTGTATACACCGATAAAGCAAAGCGTTTATCGTTTATACTAATGGGCTTGGGTTTGTTATTAGCGCTTATAGGTTACTTTACCTATCACCCAAGCATCGAAGGTTTTACTGAAGAACAATTACACCATTTACCTATCAAACGCTTATTGGGTAGTTTGTTGTTTAATGGTTATTTCTTTTTCCTTATCTCAACATTAGCTATCATATTTATCGTTATCAGCCAATTAGCCAACGCTGGTTGGTACGTGGCTGTTCGTAGGGTATTTGAAGCCATGAGTGAGTTTATGCCAATAGGCGCAATCACAGTATTTGTTATTGTGTTTTTAAGCCTTTATGTTTTCCATGGTGGTATCTACCATTGGGCACATGATGGTGTAATGGAATCAGATCCGTTATTGGCCAAAAAAACATGGTATTTAAATAAACCATTCTTTTTAATTCGTCTTGCTGCATTCACTGGTTTTTGGGTTTGGGCAGCAAGTATGATTAGAAAGTACTCTCGTCAAGAAGATCAGTTATCAACTGGATTAAATGACACCACATTTTTTGATAAATCATATAACCTATCTGCTTTATTCATGATAGTATTCGGATTTACCTTTAGTATGTTTGCTTGGGATATTACAATGAGTGTTGATGCTCATTGGTATTCAACCATCTTTACCATTTATAACTTTGCAACGGGTTGGGCTAGTGCCATGACTGTTGCTTATTTAATCACTTGGTACTTGCGTAAAAATGGTTACATGCAAGGTATTGTAACCGATGAGCACATGCACGATTTAGGTAAATGGGTATTTGCAATATCTATGTTTTGGACATACATGTGGACTGCGCAGTTT
Source organism: Bacteroidota bacterium (assembly GCA_041302975.1). Classification (GTDB taxonomy): domain Bacteria; phylum Bacteroidota; class Bacteroidia; order UKL13-3; family UKL13-3; genus UBA6183. Next base: position 5,281 of record JBFYQC010000139.1, on the reverse strand, counting down.
TTGTTAATTTGGTATGCAAATATTCCTGAAGAGGTTGCTTACTATCAACCACGTATGTACGGTTCTTATAGTTTCAGTTTTTACTTTAACCTGGTATTAAACTTCGTTATTCCTTTCTTCATGTTTATGAAAAGAGGCGCAAAACGTAATCCAAACGTTGGTGCTATAGTTGGGGCTTGTATTTTAATTGGTCACTGGAATGATGTTTACCTAATGGTAATGCCGGGAGCCATGAATTTAGCTACAGCAGTAACTGATCATAACCCAACTGGAATTATTGAAGTACCTTCTCAAGGTGTAGGTTTAATGGAAATTGGATTCTTAAGTTTATTTGCAGGTTTATTCTTGTTCATTGTGATGAAGGGTTTAACCAAAGCAAATTTATATCCAACCAAGCACCCTTACATTTTAGAGAGTGTACAACACGATACTGGTGTTTAGTTCAAACACTTTATAACAAAAAGCCTCGATTCTTATGAATCGAGGCTTTTTTATTTTAGACATGTACAAATTATTTTGTGTAGCGAGTTGTAACTGTTGCCGAGCCATTCATGCCCGGAATAGGAGGAGCACATTTGGTAATTTTTACTTCAATCAACAAAGCATAGCTAAAATCCAATTTTAAATCGTTTAGAATAAGTCTAGCTACTTCTTCAATAAAATCGTGTGGCGTTTGCATGTGTTGGTTTACTATACGGTAAATGTCTTCATAGTTTACCACATCGCTAAGTTGTTTATAAATGGGTTGATTTTCTGAATCAATCAATACATCAACAATAAAATCGCCACCTTTTTCTCGTTCAAAATCGTACAAACCGTGATAGGCATAAAACTTTAAATGGTTTAATTCTACAATCATGCAAATAATTTTACGCAATTAACCATTTAAAACTGACACAAAATAGCCACTTTAAGTGTTTTAAATGAACAATTAAACATTAAATTCGCAACCTATTCATGAATAAAAATATGAGCACAGAGAAAGCTGTATCAAATGCCGAATTTCACAAGGCAAACAAACCAGATTTATATACGCATCCTGATTATTATTTGATGGATGAATTGTTAACCGAGGAGCATAAGTTAGTTCGCAATATGGTGCGCGATTATGTGAAAAAAGAGTTGTCGCCAATTATTGAAGACATGGCTCAACAAGCTAAGTTTAACTATGCCATGGTTAAACAATTGGGTGATTTGGGTTGCTTTGGTCCACAATTGCCAGTTGAATATGGTTGTGGTGGAATGGATTACATTACCTATGGTTTAATGATGCAAGAATTGGAACGTTGCGATTCAGGCGTTCGTTCAACAGCATCAGTACAAGGTTCGTTGGTAATGTACCCTATTTATAAATTTGGTAGTGAGGAACAAAAGCATAAATACTTACCCAAATTGGCTAAAGGCGAATGGTTGGGTTGTTTTGGTTTAACAGAACCCAATCATGGATCTGACCCAGGTGGAATGACTACCAATTTTAAAGATGCCGGTGATGGAAAGCATGTTATATTAAACGGAGCAAAAATGTGGATTTCAAATTCGCCATACGCTGATGTTGCTGTAGTTTGGGCTAAAAACGAACAAGGTAAAATTAAAGGTTTAATTGTAGAACGTGGTATGGTTGGTTTCAGCACACCCGAAACACATAACAAATGGAGTTTACGTGCCAGTGCCACTGGAGAGTTGGTATTTAACGATGTAAAAGTTCCGGTAGAAAATATATTGCCAGGTGTAGAAGGATTAAAAGGCCCGTTGACTTGCTTAAATAGCGCACGTTATGGTATTGCATGGGGTGCAATTGGTTCTGCTATGGATTGTTACGATACGGCATTACGTTACAGTAAAGAGCGCATTCAATTTGGTAAGCCCATTGCAGGTTTCCAATTGCAACAAAAAAAATTAGCTGAAATGATTACCGAAATTACCAAAGCACAATTGCTAACTTGGCGTTTAGGTGTATTGATGAATGAAGGCAGAGCAACTCCAGCACAAATTAGTATGGCCAAACGTAACAATGTTGATTTGGCATTAAACGTAGCACGCAATGCACGCCAAATGTTAGGCGGTATGGGTATTACTGGTGAGTATCCAATTATGCGCCATATGATGAATTTAGAATCGGTGGTTACCTACGAAGGCACACACGATATCCATTTACTGATTACAGGTTTGGATGTTACAGGTGAAAATGCTTTTGCATAATCAAAACTAATTATAAAATAAATTCATAAAGACGCATCATTGGTGCGTCTTTATGTGCGAAATAAAGGATATTAATTATGTATCAAATAAAATTTGGAACAGATGGATGGCGTGGCATTATTGCTGCCGAGTTTAATGTAGATAATGTAAAACGTGTTGCGCAAGGAACTGCCGAGTATATTAAGCGAAACCATGCCGATAATTTAAGTATTGTATTGGGTCATGATTGCCGTTTTGCAGGCGAATTATTTGCTGAAACCGTGGCACAGATCATGTGTGCCAACGGTATTAAAGTAAAATTGGCTAAAGATTTTGTATCAACCCCAATGATTAGTTTAGGTGCAGTAAAACACAGCGCTGCTTTGGGTGTAATTATTACGGCCAGCCACAACCCACCTGCATATAGTGGCTATAAACTTAAAGCACATTATGGCGGACCAAGCAGTCCGGCTGTGATTGATGCAGTTGAAGCGGCCATACCAAATACTTTGGTTGAAACAGCTTTAACTCCAATGGAAGAGTTGGTAAAATCAGGCATGGTTACTTACGTTGATTTAGAAACCTTGTATATTGATGAAGTAAAAGCAAGTTTTGATTTAGCTGCGATTAAAAACAGTGGAATGAAATTTGGTTATGATGCTATGTATGGTGCTGGGCAAAATGTAATGAAAGCATTGTTTCCTGAAGCGTTTTTATTGCATTGCGAAAACAACCCAAGTTTCCACGGACAAGCTCCTGAGCCTATTCATAAAAACTTAGCAGAGTTTAGTGCAGCCATTAAACAACGTGGCGATATTGACTGCGGTTTGGTTACCGATGGTGATGCTGATCGTATTGGTTTATACAATAAAAAAGGTGAGTTTGTGGACTCGCATCACATCATTCTTTTATTGGTGCATTACTTGCACAAATACAAAGGCATGAGTGGTAAAGTAATTACTACCTTCTCGGCTACATCAAAAATTACGGCATTGGCAAAGGCTTATGGGTTAGATATTGAAATCACCAAAATTGGCTTTAAATACATTTGCGAAAAAATGGTTACCGAAAACATTTTGGTAGGTGGTGAAGAAAGTGGTGGTATTGCCATTAAAGGGTTTATACCTGAGCGCGATGGTATTTGGATTGGCTTAACCCTTTGGGAGTTTATGGCCAAAACAGGCAAGAGTTTGGATGACTTGATTAAAGAAGTTTACGATGTGGTAGGAAGCTTTGCCATGGGCCGTATTGATTTGCACATTACTGAGGAAATTAAACAAAACGTATTGACCAACTGCAAAGCAGGTAAATACACTACTTTCGGTAATTACACCATTGAAAAAGTAGAAGACTTAGATGGATTTAAATTCCATTTAAAAAACAATGATGTCTCACACTCCGAAGCTTCAGCGAAGGAGTGGGTAATGATAAGAGCAAGTGGTACCGAACCTGTATTACGCGTTTACAGCGAATCGTCAACGCAAGATAAAGCTGAAGCGATTTTGCAAGCATGTAAAAATACCATTTTAGCTTAACAAAAAGCGGTGAGCAATCACCGCTTTTTTTATGTTTAATTTTTAGCTGAATAAAGAGTGATTTAGTTGTATAGATAGATCATAGAAAGGTAGACATCAAACATGAAGTAGCGATAATGCTCAAATAAGAGTTTGAAAAAAAATGTTAAATTACTATCTTTGGTATAGTTCAAAAGTTGATGTAATCCATACTCAAAACAAACATTACATAAACTTAAAACAACATGGTTAACCAAACTCCTACGCTATGAAAAATTATTTTGTATTACTCTTATTCATCTCTCCAATTTTAAACTCATGCCATAAAGACAATACTGTCGAGCCCTGCACCGACCCTTTAAATCCAAATTGTATTAACTACCACCCATGTAATGGCGTGCAACCAGTAACCGCTGACTTTGAAATGTGGTATTACAATCCTGCTTTGAACAAAAAAATACATGAAGATTCAATATTTCCACCAGGCGTCATTTTGTTTCAGGCAAAGCTAAATGGAGCACAATACCAATGGTTACTGGGTAAAGATACCGAAACGGTACAGCAAGATTACCGAATTTTCGGAGCTGCACCACCAGATACCATTTATGGCACTTACAACAATTCCTTGACAGTATGGAAAACACCAAACAAGAGTTGTTATCCAAATGATGTAGCAACAGCTTCATTAACAAGAAAAATTACTATTGTTAGGCCAAGTAAATTGCAAACTACAGGTCTTTTTAAAGTATTGTTTGATGGATATGCCGATAGTAACATTATACAAATACAACCATGGGAACAAAACTTTGCTTATAACCCCAATGCGGATAGAGAAAGAGTTGGGGATAGAATTTTCATTGGGTTTAAAGACCTTTTAAAAGATACATTACTTACAGATAATAGTAGTGAAAATTTTTGGTACATGAACACCATTATCTATTTGGGAAATTATAATGGAAGATTATTTCCATATGGAGGTACTATAACTGTTGATCCAAATACCCAAATTATTGAAGGAAATTACAAGATTAACCAATTAGTTAATGGAAAAGAAGTTGTAAAACAGCACCATTTTAAAGGCCGAAAATTATAATGCATAATTTGTTGTAGTTTGCATCCGGGAATTACAGCTAAATAACATGCAGTTAAAAAAAGAATTACATCCGCGTAATGCACATGGTAACAGGTACGATTTCCCTGCATTGGTAGCCGTTTGTCCGGAGTTACAAAATGTTGTAGCTGTAAATAAGTATGGTGATGAATCGATTGATTTTAGCAATCCAAAAGCAGTTAAATTACTCAACAAAGCACTGTTAAAATTCTTTTATAAAATTGATGATTGGGATATTCCCAATGGATATTTATGTCCGCCTATACCGGGCCGTGCCGATTATGTGCATTACTTAGCCGATTTAATTGCCAAGTATAACCAAGGTGTTATTCCGCGAGGTAAAAAAGTAGTTGGGGTTGATATTGGTGTAGGAGCAAATTGTATTTACCCAATTTTAGGTCACCAGTTATTTGGTTGGCATTTTATAGGTACTGATATTGATGATAAAGCTTTAGATAATGCTGAAAAAATAATCAAC
>JBFYQC010000138.1:0-12537 GCA_041302975.1 Bacteroidota bacterium | reverse complement strand
ATGATGGCATCTCTTTGTCCGGTAGCACTATAATCATAAAGATTAATACCAGCCGAAGTGGTACCTGGAATAGTTCCACTGGTATTGTATAAAGCCCAAGTTGTTGCTGCATCAGGATTTTGTGTGGTCCAAGAGTTTAATGTAGGTGAATTGCTTTCAAAAGTTTCTATGAAAGGAAGGGCTTTCCCGCCCACAGTAATAAAATCTGTTTTATAAACAGAATCGGTACCTAAACCACCAATAATTTTTAACGATACAGGGTAAACACCAGGAGTATTATAGGTAATAGTTGGATTTATTGCCGTAGACGTTGCAGGTGTTCCTCCAGGGAATGACCATACACGTTGTGTTACCGCTCCTGTAGAACCATCAGTAAAAGTTGCGGTTTGCCCAACACAAAGTATATTTTTATTTGCAGTAAACTGTGCAAGGGGTTTTTCAACACCGTTACTTATTAATAAAGAAAATGCCTGGCTACCTCCCACTAAAGTGCCTTTGTGGGAAATACTTAAAGTATAGTTGCCTGTTGTAGGTGCAGCTACATAAATCAGTTCAACATTATCGCGGGTGTTGTCGCCTGTTGTGGCTGCTGCTGCGGGGTTTGCAGGGTCAAGCACATAAGGGTTATACACAGTATTATCACTGTTGCGGGTTAACCTGATGTCTAAATCATTTACCAACATTCTGGTTGAGTTATCCAACAGATTAGATACTACCGGAGTACCTGGTCTGTCTGTCCAGCAAATGGTTACTTTTAAAGGTTTTCCGGCATCAGCACTGAACTGAATATTTTGTGGACTTCCAGAGGTTAAAACACGTTCTTCCAATTTATTAATACCTGAATCATTGATGAATTTTACAGCAGAAGCCGTATTCATTAACCCCCATCCATTTTTATAATCCGGTCCCATAGCCGTTCCTGCTTCATCTGCAGTGTGAATTACCAATCCTTTTAAACTGGCCGATCGCATGTACTTATTTTTGCGTGCAAAATAGTGTTGTTGCACCAAAAGTAATGATCCTGTAACAGCAGGAGTTGCCATTGAAGTTCCTTGTATGGTACTGTAAGCCGTATTACTTGTACTGTAAGGTGAATAAATAGAAACACCAGGGCTTACCACATCAGGTTTAATACGTCCGTCATCTGTAGGCCCCCAACCACTAAACGAACTCATCACCACGTCACTAGCTTTTGTCCACCCATTCCCAGTGTTACCGCCAATTTTATTCACTGCACCAACAGTTAAAATATTTTTAGATGTACCGTAAGTTGATATACAATCATAACCAGCAGCTCCACCATCTTTTAGTGGTGCGGTTCCTGTTCCTGCGGTTCCATCAGCATGGTACCATGTTGTTCCCGATAAGTTATCACCTCTGTCGTTTCCTGCAGCTTTGCATATTAAATAGTTCGGGTAAGTAAATGCTATATCATCCCAAGCTTGGGCGTCATCGTTGTACCACCCAAATTTGTAATCTTCAACAGTGCTAACAAATCTGTCTCCGTACCACTCCCATCTAGATTGTCCTTGGTCGTAATTCCAGCCACAAACATTACCATAAGAGTGATTAGATAATAACATTCCTGCTGCTGCAGCTTGGGTCATTTCTGAATTATCGTTATTCCAATCGTAAGCTTTCAAGCTTGCTTGGTAGGCCATCCCTTTTGAATTGGCTTCTACACCACTTGCAATCATTGTTCCTGCAACGTGTGTTGCGTGGTCGCTTAATTGGGAAGCCCCGTCTGTTTGTGTAACACGTCCAGTTAACTCTTGGTGTGTGGTTCTAACACCGCCACCGTCCCATATCCCCAATCTATTTGGCATATTTGCTCCTGTTAAGCTAGTGCCTACAGATCCGCCTGGCCATACTTGGTTAGTAGATAATGTCCTTCCTGCCCCGATATTAAATGTGGTGTTATAAACGATTTGACCTGAAGGTGTAACATACATTGCTTCTTTAATGCTACCATCAGCATAAATAGTGCGTGCATTTAAGTTACGGTCTTTAAGCACTTTTTGAAGTTCAACCTGTCGCAAAACTTCTTTTTCATACAAAACAACATTCAATGGTCTTTGTGAAATACTTTCTTTGCTAACTAATTGTGCCATTGCAGGGGCTAAGGATGCTCCTAATAAAAAGGTAAGTATACTTTTTCTCATATTAAATAATTTGTCTTTAGGGGTTAGTTTGTCATTCTTTTTGAGGTTCCTAATATTTTTTCTTTTGGTAATGTACTCTGTATATTCACCTCAAATTGATACCATTTTTTTTGATGAAAAATTTTTCCTTGTGTTTCAATTGAAATGGAATGTCCAGCTTCTACTGCATCGCATCTAATCTCGATCAGAGGTAAAAAACGTTTATTTTGGATAAATGTGTTGTTGTTCTTATCAATCATTAAAACTTGCACTCTGTTGTTTCTAAAAGTGGTGTCTTTTACTAGGCTTTCTGGTATATTGTTAATTTGAACAAGTTGGTTGTCGGTAGATAAAAGGGCAATATTAATGACATTGTTAACCCATTCTATTTTTTGACTTTTAATTTTAAAAGGCACGGTTTTTTTTTGATGGTTCATTAATTTAACCGACCCTTTGTTGCTATGTGTAAATGCACTTAAAAAGATGACTAGAAGTACTAATGTTATTTTATTCAGATTAAGCATGATAATCAAATGTACATATTTTGTACTAATTTTCGTGTCAATTTTATAACTTCATAAATAAGCTATTAATTTGTAATCTTAATATTTAACAACATTCGGTTTGAAACAACATATTCCCAATGCAATAACATCAGCTAATCTGCTGTTTGGTTGCTTGTCAATTTTAAGTGCAATTCAAGGTGATCTAGTGATTGCATCGATATTTATTGGTATTTCTGCTGTCATGGACTTTTTTGACGGATTTGTTGCACGTTTGCTGCATGTTAGTGGTGAGTTAGGTAAGCAACTCGACTCGTTGGCTGATGTTGTAAGCTTTGGAGTTGCTCCCGGATTTATTTTTTACAGCATTGCTGGTAAATGTTTTGGGGAAGTTTTTTGCATCAATCAATACACCTTTTTGTTGATTCCTGTTTTTTCTGCCATAAGGTTAGCAAAGTTTAATTTGGATACACGTCAAAGCGATAGTTTTATTGGTGTCCCAACACCTGCTAATGCTATGTTTATTGCTAGTTTACCTCTAATTCTAAGTAATGATACCTATGGAATATCTATACTTATAGAACACCGTTGGTTTTTAACTGCATTTCCTTTTTTATCAGCTTATCTGTTGGTTGCCGAACTTCCTTTACTTGCGTTAAAATTCAAACACTTTAAATTTAAAGGTAACGAAGCAAGGTATATTTTAATTATTGGATGTATTTTAAGTGTTTCAATTTTTAAGTTTGCGGGCATAGCTTTTAGTATTATCATTTACATTTTAATTTCTGTTATCAATAACATTATCACCAAAACCAAAGTTGTTTAATTATAACCTAGGTATGATGTATGTAAATCCTTAATCAATTTGATAAACAGTAACTTATATGAGTATAAGACGAAATAATTTGTTTACATTCATTCGTTTAGGTGTGTTAGTTTTGTTTTGTAATGCAGGGCTTTACGCGCAAAATATAGATTATGCACGTAAAGTGATTAATGATTTGTGTGCACCTGAAATGTTCGGAAGGGGTTATGTAAAAAAGGGCGATAACATTGCTGCTAGATACATAAGAGAAGAACTTAAAACTTCAAAGTTAAAATCATTTACGGCTGAGTATTTTCAAGAGTTTGGTTTTCCGGTAAGTGTATATGATAACGAAGTTAAAGTAGCGGTTGATGACCATGCCTTAATTCCTGGAGAACAATTTATCATTTCGGCAGGTTGCCCACCTGTAGATGGGGTATTTAAGTTACTCTGGATTGATAGCGCTACAATAGATAATCAAGCGGCTTTTAATCAAATGGAGAGACAGATTTCACGTCAAACTTTTGTTGTTGTTGGTGAAGTGAAATATCAAAAATTAAATCACCCAGAGAGACTTAAACAAATTACTGGTAACGAGTTCAAAGCGAGAGGTATTATTTACGCTGCCGAAAAGAAACTTACTTGGAGTGTAGCTACTAAGTGGGATCCTTTTGCAATCATTTACGTTAAAGAAGGCTTGTTGAAGCCATTTCAAATCAGTGCTGAAATTACAATAGCTGCTCAAATAAAAAGTCACTCTACACAAAATGTAATTGCATATGTTGAAGGAAGTAAATACAAAGATTCGTTTGTGGTATTTACTGCGCATTACGATCATCTAGGAATGATGGGTAAAGAAGCTGTTTTTCCGGGTGCTAATGATAATGCTAGTGGTGTAGCCATGTTACTTGATTTGGCCAGTTATTACAGTAAGAATAAACCAGAATACAGTATTGCATTTATGTTTTTTGCAGGTGAAGAAGCTGGATTATTTGGGTCGTATTATTACACTCAAAATCCTGTATTTCCGTTAAAAAATATTTCTTTATTACTTAACTTAGATTTAATGGGAACTGGTGATAAAGGCTTAACTGCGGTTAATGCTACCTTGTTTCCTAATGAATTTCAAGAACTACAATTACTAAATGTGGATGGGGACTATTTACCTACTATTGCCGCACGTGGGAGGGCACAAAACAGCGACCACCACTACTTTACAGAAAATGGAGTAAAGTCGTTCTTCTTTTACTTAATGGGTGAGTATCATTTTTACCATGATGTAGATGACAAAGCAGATGCCTTACCGCTTAGTAAATATAATGAAGCATTTAAACTAATTCAAAAATTTGCTGATAATTATCAAAAGGGCGAATAGCTATTGTTTGTGCACCTAAAGGTGTATATTTTGCAGTTGTTTAACTCCTTCAAAAGCCTTAAAATTACAGAAACAAATTTACCCTATGTCAGTTTTTGGTTCGCTTGTAACATGGTATTTAAAAAAACGGATTCCTTTTATTGAGGAAATGATGGAACGTCCGGCCGATACACAAATGCAGGTATTCCAAAAACTAATTAACCAAGCTCGTTATACTGAGTGGGGTATTCGATACGATTATCGTACCATAAAAAGCATACACGATTTTAAGCAACGTGTACCAATAGGCAATTACGAATCGCACAAGCCATTTATAGACAGAATGATGAAGGGGGAACAAAATTTATTATGGCCCACAGATGTTACTTGGTTTGCTAAATCAAGTGGAACAACGTCAGCTAAAAGTAAATTTATTCCAGTAACATTTGATTCATTGGAGGAATGCCATTTTCAGGGTGGTAAAGATGCTTTGATGTTTTATCAACTCCAGCGCCAAAGCAGTAAAATATTTGCCGGAAAAGGTTTAATCATGGGAGGTAGCCATCAAATTAATAAGTTTCATGAGGGTGAATCTTATTATGGCGATTTAAGTGCAGTTATGATGCAGAACATGCCTTTTTGGGCGCAATATTTTCGTACCCCCGATTTGAGTATTGCTATTATGGATAATTGGGATGAGAAGATTGAAAAAATGGCTTTGGCTACCTTAAGTGAAGATGTTACGAGCATAAGTGGGGTGCCTACATGGACATTGGTACTAATTGACAAAATTTTTGAAATAACAGGTAAAAACAATCTCGCAGATATTTGGCCAAATTTAGAGTTATATATCCATGGTGGTGTAAGTTTTGTTCCGTATCAAAATCGTTTCAAGTCATTAATTCGTTCATCAAATATGAACTACTTGGAAACCTACAATGCCAGTGAAGGATTTTTAGGGATACAAGATGAATTGGGTAGGGATGATATGTTACTTATGTTGGATTATGGTATTTTTTATGAGTTTATGCCTATGAGCGAATACGGCAAAGATCATCCAATAACATATACCATTGATGAAGTTAAACCAAACGAAAATTACGCTCTAGTAATTAGTACCAATGCAGGTTTATGGCGTTATATTATTGGTGATACCGTAAAATTTACGCAATTATATCCACATCGATTTAAAATTACCGGACGTACCAAACATTTTATAAATGCTTTTGGAGAAGAGTTGGTTATTGAAAATGCAGATTATGCAATTTCGCAATGTTGTAATGAATTGAATGTAAAAGTAATTGATTACACTGCAGCTCCTGTGCATTTTGAAAAAGAAACTATAGGAACCCACCAGTGGCTTATTGAGTTTGAACAAATGCCCGATAGTATAGACTTGTTTACCGCTACGTTAGATAAATATTTAAAACAAACTAATAGCGATTACGAAGCCAAACGATATAAAGATATGGCTATGATTATGCCAAGAGTGCATGCAGTATCACGTGGCACCTTTTATAATTGGATGAAAAAAAATGGTAAACTTGGAGGGCAACACAAAGTACCCCGCTTAGCCAATACCAGAGAATACATTGACGATATCTTAACTGTTTTAACCTCACAATCATCATGAAAAACATACGTTTATTAATTATTTTATTCACAGTTTTAATTGGATTTAACCAGTCCCTTCTTGCACAAGAAAGTGTTGAAAAGGGCAATTCGTTCTATGATTTTTTTCAATTTAAAGAAGCCATTAAAGAATATGAATTTGCTTTGAAAAATAATCGTACCTCAAAAAACGAAGCACATATTTTGAAGAGACTTGCTTATAGTTATTTGTATACTTTCCAATATTCAAAAGCTGAGGCAAAGTTTAACGAGTTGGTTTTATTAGGTGATAAAAAAGCAAGTCCTGATGTATATCTAGATTATGGTAATGTACTTAAAATTCAGGCTAAATACGACAAAGCTCGTGATCAGTTTAATTATTACAATACACTAGTTAAGGCCGATTCTTACAGTGCTTTTTTAATGCGCTCACTAAGTTGGGCAATTAAAAATAAAGACTCTGTTAAAACAAAAACATACGTTGGTGTTACTAATATTGATGTAAGTGGACAAAGTTTAGGTTATTGTTTTTTTGATAATGGTTTAATTTATGCTCACGCAAAAGACACCAACTACAATGAGTTTACCACTTTGTTTGATTTAGGTTTTATAACTAAAATAGACTCAGTAACTTTTACCCAAGGCGATGATGTGGTTAGCGATATTAATTTTCCTTTTAATGAAGGTTCTCCTTGTTTATCACCTGATGGTGAAACATTATATTTTACCGCCACAGGTGCAAAAGTAAAAGAAGGAGAAATTCGTAAATCAGGAAGCGGACAAACCAGTGCTGATGGAGTAAGTAACCTGAGGTTGTATACCAGTAAATTGGTTAATGGGAAATTTGCAAGCATTTACGAATTACCTTTTAACGATAAAAACTTCAACTATATTCATCCCACTTTATCTGCTGATGGAAATACACTTTATTTTGCCAGTGATATGCCTGGAGGCTTCGGAGGTTTAGATATTTATAAAACTACACGAAATACGAATGGAACTTGGACCACGCCAATAAATTTGGGCGAAAAGGTAAATACTACTGAGCAAGAGGGCTTTCCATTTTTAGTAAACGATAAATTATATTTCTCCTCTAAAGGGCATGTTGGATTTGGTGGCTATGATGTATTTGAAATAACTATTGGCAACAATTTTACATTATCAAATCCTCAAAACTTGGGTAAACCAATTAATAGCAGTAAAGATGATATGGCGTTTGTATTGGATAAAGATGGCACAACTGGATACTTATCATCAAACCGTGATAGCGATAATGGAATAGATAAAGTATATTATTTTAACACCAATTACACTCCTGTTCCCTCAAGAACGATTTTGCCTAAAGCTGATACTACACTAACAAAAATTGCTAAAGTGGATGCTATTTTGAAAAGTGATGTCGTTAAAAATGTAACCATTAAAATAAATGAAGATAAAAGAGTTACAAACAATGTAGATAGTAAAATGATATTGTTAACTAACGGTTATTTTAAATTTAACAGTAGCATTTTGCCAAGCAATGTAAAAGCATTTAATGATATACTTGCTTTATGGAAAAAAGATAAAAATTCCACTATAGAAATTGTAGCATCTACAGATTGCCGTGGATCAGAAGAATACAACTTAGCTTTGTCAAGAAAACGTGCTATTAATGCCCAAAAATATTTTACACAAAGAGGAGTGCCGGTAAATAAAATAAAAGCAATTGGTGTTGGCGAAAATATTCCTGAATCAAATTGTGGTAATTGTGATAGATGCTCTGAAGAAATGCATCAAGCTAATCGTAAAGTTCAGTTGATAATTAGGAAGTAATACTGGTTATTTAGTACGGTCAATTACATAATCAACCAATTCTTTTAAATTATCTTTATATGGAGAGTCGCTTACATTGTTCAACAGTGTAAGCGCTTCGTTTTTATAACGCTCCATAGCCTTACGTGTGTATGAAATACCATCATGCTCATTCACGTATTTAATAACTTCAGCAACTTTCTTTTTGTTGTTATTATGGTTTTTAATGGTATTTATAATAAAGCTACGAGTGCTACTATTTGCATTATTAATGGTGTATATAATGGGAAGGGTTAATTTCTTTTCTTTTAAATCTATCCCAGTTGGTTTTCCAATATCATTATCACCATAATCTAACAAATCATCTTTCATTTGGAAGGCGATACCAATTTTTTCGCCAAATAAACGCATCTGTTCTATTTGCTCTGCATTCGCTCCAGCACTTGCTGCACCAATTGCACAACAACTGGCAATTAACGAGGCTGTTTTTTTTCTGATAATATCGTAATAAACGTCTTCACTTAAATTTAGGTTGCGTGTTTTTTCTATTTGTAGTAATTCGCCTTCACTCATGGCTTCCACTGATTCGCTCACAATTTCAAGCAAATGGAAGTCCTTGTTTTTAACAGAAAGTAACAAACCTTTACTTAGCAGATAATCGCCAACTAAAACCGCTATTTTGTTTTTCCAAAGTGCATTTACACTGAAAAATCCTCTGCGTTCATCACTGTCATCAACCACATCATCATGCACTAAAGTTGCTGTATGCAGAAGCTCAACCAAGCTGGCAGCACGATATGTACTATCATTAATTCCGTTAAACAATTTAGCTGATAAAAATACAAACATTGGTCGCACCTGCTTTCCTTTACGCTTAACAATATAGGTCATGATTGTATCTAAGAGCGGTACGTTGCTTTTCATGGCCTCACGAAACTTGATTTCAAATAAATCAAGATCATGGGTAATTGGTTGTTTTATTTTATCTATCTGGCTCAAAATGATGCAGCAAAATAAGGTAATTATTTATATCTACTCAATATACTAACTAATACAATACACTTTATATCCTTATATTGTTTAATATCAGTTATGTTTTTGTTTTGTGTATTATAAGTAGCCACCGATTAAACTGTTTAACGACCGCTTGATAAAAATCAGCAAATAGATTAATAATCTTGTTTTACTTTTGCACCCATAAAATCGAGGGTTTTAAATGGCTGCATTCAATAGTTGCAGTATATGTGCCTAAAAATCTTATCTAAATAGTAGTGTATTTGAGGTAAGGATAGTTTGTAATTAAAGCGGGATTCTTAAACGTTTCCCGCTTTTTTTGTTTTAATAGTATATTGCAAACAACATATGGCAAAAACGCAAACAACTTTTTTCTGTAAAAACTGTGGTGCTACTTCCCCAAAATGGGTAGGTAAATGCAACAGTTGTAGCGAGTGGAATACTTATACTGAGGAAGTTATACATAAAGACAAACCCGAGTATAAAAAAACATGGAAACCACAAAGCACCAAAAGTGTGTTAAAGCCTGTTTTATTGGCTGATGTTGAACATGGTACCGAAAATCGCTATGAGATAAAGGATTTGGAATTAAGTCGTGTGCTAGGAGGTGGCATTGTACCTGGAAGTGTTATTTTGATAGGAGGAGAGCCGGGCATTGGTAAATCAACCCTAATGCTCCAAATTGCTTTGCAGTTTACCAATAAAAAGGTATTGTACATAAGTGGAGAAGAGAGTGATACACAAATAAAAATGCGTGCAGAGCGTTTGCCGTTTCGCAATAGTGAATGTTACCTTTTTACCGAAACATCAACTCAAAAAATAGGTAAGGCTCTACAGGAATTGGAACCTGATATTGTAGTTATCGATTCTATTCAAACTTTACAAAGCGAATTAATAGATAGTACTCCGGGTAGTATTTCACAAATTAAAGAAACTGCAGGCGACTTAATTCGTTTTGCCAAAGAAACCGGAACACCTGTTTTTTTAATCGGTCATATTACAAAAGATGGTGCATTAGCTGGACCAAAATTATTAGAGCATATGGTTGATACGGTTTTACAATTTGAGGGCGACAGAAATCATGTGTATCGGATTTTACGCACTACCAAAAACCGTTTTGGCAGCACTAGCGAAATTGGAATTTACGAAATGCATGGAGCAGGTTTACGGGAAGTTAGTAATCCATCAGAAATATTGATTTCTCAGCGTGACGAAAATTTAAGCGGTATTGCTATCAGTGCAACCATTGAAGGGTTACGCCCATTGTTAATAGAAACCCAGGCTCTTGTTAGCACTGCGGCATACGGCACTCCTCAACGTAATAGCAATGGTTATGATGCCAAAAGATTAAACATGTTACTGGCTATACTTGAAAAAAAATGTGGTTTGCGTATGGGTATGCAAGATGTTTTTATCAATATAGCAGGTGGTTTGCGCGTTGAAGATCCTGGGATTGATTTGGGGGTAATCGCTGCTATTGTAAGCAGTTATCAAAATATGCCGGTCGATAATAAAATTGCCTTTATTGGCGAGGTCGGACTAAGTGGTGAAATTCGCGCAGTTAGCCGAATTGAGCAACGAATAGGTGAGGCGGAGAAACTTGGTTTTACAACTGTTTATATTAGTAAATTTAATAAGATGCCCAAGCAAAAGTTGGGCATAACCATTGTTGAAGTAAGTAAATTGGAAGAAATGTTGAACTATTTGTTCGGATAATTTATTTCTTAAAGCTCAACCCTTCTTGTTCCAATAGAGGGTTTAATTTTGCAATGCTACTCGGTCCGAATCCGTGAAGTGCAAGTAGCTCCTTTTCCGTTTTTTTACTTAATTGTTTCAACGTTTTAATTTTGGCTCCTGCGAGCGCGCGAATGGCAGGCGCACCTAGTACCGACATAAATCCTGCTTTAGGTTTACGTTCTTTTTCACAAATGGGGCATGTTGGGCAATCGGATGTTTTGGTGAATGGGTGACCGTTTTTACAAGTACGAACTTTACTTTTAGTCGCTAATTTTAAAATATTTTGTGTTACCCTATATGTTACAATTTTAGTGATTAACTTTTCGGGCAGGGGTTCGTTTAAAGGAAATTGTATTGCACCTTTAGAGTTTTTGTAAGCTTTTATTTCTTTGGCAAAATGTTCAACTCCGCTTGGTCCGGGATAAAAGCCAATGTGATTTTTGTAACCTGCAAAATGCACCAGATTACCGTTTAGTACAAATGTTGGTATTCCATAGCTCATCGTTTCCGTTGCATCAACTGCTGCATTACGTATTAATGTTCTCATTTGTTTTAATACCACTTGTGTATCTTTTGGGAAACCCGAAATGTATTTGTCTACAAGTGTTTGTTGCTTTGCCATAATTGGGGGATTTTATAGGTTTATTTTATACGAATTTCAACTCTTCTGTTTGCTTTTTGTTCTGCTAATGTGCGTGCATTTGGAAACAACATGTGTCTGGATCCAAATCCTTTTATTTCATATCGATTATGGTCAATTCTGGCTGTTTTTAAAAAAGAACCAACCTTTTGTGCACGTGCTATTGCAATGCTTTCATGCTTGCCCACATCGGCTTCCGAACTTAAAACATACCATGCTGTATGGTGTTCTTGTGCAAATGTTAAACCACTTTGGGTTGATGTAATTTCAAAACCTTTTGGAGCGGCAACCATACCATACCTAAAATTTTTATAAATGGGTAATCTTACGGCTGTATTACAATCCGATTGAGGTGTTTTGGTGAAAGTGTTTTTTGTTTGAGCCCAAAGCACTTGGCTAAGGATTAATGCAGCAAACAAAATTATTTTTGATTTCATACATAGGGTAAATGGTAAACCAATTTAACGAAATCTATTTAAAACTCAATACTTAAATATGCCGCTGTTAATTCTTTAAATCGGTTATAACTTGTATGTTGTTGCTTAAAATTTTATGAACGGGACATGCATTAGCAACAGACAAAAGTCTCGAGCGTTGCTGTTCATCAAGGTTTCCTAACAACTTAATTTTTCGGTTAATAGTTGTTATACTTGTTGTTTTGTCCCATACTAAATCAACATCAACATGTATCTCTTTTAAATCCCATTTTTTATTGTTTGCATACATGCGTAATGTTATTGACGTACATGCTGCTAGTGAAGCAGCTAAAAGTTCGTTTGGATTAAATCCTAAATTTAAACCACCTTCATTAATAGGTTCATCGGCAATTAAAGTGTTGCCATTGGCTTCTACTTTTACTTGATATTGCTCGTGGCCAATATGTGCTTTTACATTTGTCATTGGTTATATATTATTAACTATTATAAGTTCAGAATATGAAA